>CAZCOC010000111.1:0-5242 GCA_964500075.1 uncultured Salinibacterium sp. | reverse complement strand
CCGGTGTAGTTGCCGCCAGGCAACTGACCCGGTGCCTGTGGCACGTAGTAACCGGGCGGGGTCGCGCTTGGAGGCGCGCTCGCCGACGGTGCTCCCGCAGCTGTCAGCTGGTTCGAACCGGCATCCGTCGTACCAATCGCGGCTGATTCGAGTTCGCGCAACTGCCCTTCGATGTAGCCCTTGAGCTTCTGACGGTATTCGCGCTCGAAGTTGCGGAGATCGTTGACGCGCGACTCAAGAGCCTGACGCTCCTGGTCGAGCGACGAAAGCTGCTGGCGCTGACGTGTTTCAGCCTCAGCAACGACCCGAGCTGCGGTCGCGTATCCCTCGGCAATCAGAGCATCGCGCTTCTCGACACCTTCTCGCACGTGCTCCTCGTGGAGCTTGCGCGCGAGTTGAAGGAGGTTGTTAGGGTCGCTAGCGGAGTCTGGTGCGGCACCAAAAGCCGGTGCGGCGCCGAACGCCGCGGCAGCACCGAAGGCTGGGGCGGCGCCAAACGCTGGCGGAGCCTGCCGGGGGTCGGGCTGTTGGACAAAGCCACCCTGCTGCGCCGCTGGCTGCGCGCCCGCGCCGCGCTGAAGTTCGTTGATCCGAGCGTCGGCCTGCACAAGGCGCTGACGAAGCTCCTGGGTCTCTTGGTTCAGACGACGCAGTTCAACGACGACCTCGTCGAGAAAATCGTCGACCTCGTCTTGGTCGTAGCCCTCGCGGAACTTGGTCGGCTGGAACCGCTTATTGACGACATCTTCAGGGGTAAGAGCCATTGGGGTCACCTCAAATGCTTTCTTTCAACGTCCGCATGACGGTTCGAGAACGTTCTTGATGTTACCCGTTCCGGCATGCGTCAACCACATCAGTTACTTCAGAGTACAGCCGCATCGCTAATTTATGAATCCCACGATGACTGAAACCAGAAGAAGAGATACGAGCAAGACGATGGTCCAAGCGAAATCCAGGGCTATTCCTCCCACCCGCAACGGTGGAATCACTCGTCTCACGAGCTTGACCGGAGGGTCGGTGACAGTGAACACGACCTCGGCGAGAATAAGCAAGACACCTGTTGGTCGCCACTGGCGAGCAAAGGTTCTCGCGAGATCAAGCACCAACCGCGCCCACATCATGACGATAAAGACGTTGAGGGCGAGGTAGGCGATCGTGGCGATTATCGAGACGAAGGACACCAAGCAAGACTAGCCGTCGTCGCCCCGGGCCTCGGCGAATGTGAATGTGAACGGCGGCCGAGTTACTGCGCGAAGAACGAAGCGTCGACCTCAGACTCGGTCTCTCGGTGGTCCCCACTCACGGCAACGTGCGCTGGCGACAGCAAGAACACCTTGTTCGTGACGCGCTCAATCTTGCCGTACAGGCCCTGCGAGAGTCCGCTCGCAAAATCAATGAGTCGACGAGCATCCGGCTCACTCATTTGCGACAGATTGATGATGACCGGAATGCCCTCCCGGAAGTTCTCAGCGATCACCTGGGCGTCCTTGTATTGACGCGGGTTCACTGTGAGTATCTCGTTCATCTCGGTTGCCGCCGGTCGCGGGGCCGCCGTGCGTCGCAGGGCAGTGACCGGAGCACGATTGCCGGTCGAGCCGCTGTGATGAGCGATCGGGGCGACGGGCGCGACCGGTGCACCGGGCTGCTCGTAGTCGTAGTCCTCGTCGGCGAGGCCGAGATAGACCATTGTCTTGCGCAGTGGGTTGGCCATGGTAATCCTCCGGATGATGAAGCGTCTTCCTTGAGATTAACCATTGACCGCACGATTTCCCGTGATTGCCGAACCAAGGCGCAGGTGTGTCGCACCCTCTTGGATCGCATCGATGAAGTCGCCTGACATGCCCATCGAGAGGCTGATCGCCTCTGGAACGGTGCGACGAACTCCCTCGGCGAGCTCGCGCAGCCTCGCGAAGGCGCGGCGAGGTTCCATCTCCAGCGGTGCAACCGTCATGAGTCCGAGGAGACGAATGCCGGATGCCGCGGCTACCCGCTCAACAAGGGAATCGAGCGCGGCAGGCACTACTCCCCCGCGACCGAGCTCAGTGCCCAGATCGACCTGCACGAACACGTCCAGCGTTCCGAGGTCGTTGGTCGGTTCGTCATGAGCTGGCGCGGACAAACCGGCAATGAGCGATTCGCGATCAAGGGAGTGCACGACGCTCGCGTAGGCCCGAACGGCCTTGGCCTTGTTGCTCTGCAGCTGGCCGATGAAATGCCAACGAGCGTCGGTGCCAGCGAGTGCGGCAGCTTTTTCGGATGCCTCTTGGTGACGGTTCTCGCCAAAGTCGTGCTCCCCGAGGTCGAGGAGTTCACGCACAAGCGAGATCGGCTGAAACTTGGTCACGATAATGGTGGTGATTGACGACGGTTCGCGGTCGCAGGCGCGCGCGGCCTCCGCGATCTGCGAACGCACGGATTGAAGCCGTGGCGACAGCTCGGGCTCGCTTGACATGATGTTGCCGCTACTTCAGAAAGTCCGGGATGTCCAAATCACCGTCATCATCGTCGAAGTTGCGGTCGATTGGCGCCGCTGCCACAAGGGCCGGCTCCGCCGACCATGAGGTCGGGCCGTCCGGCGCGGCGGTTGCCGGCGCGACCGACTGGCCAGCAACGACGAAGTTGGTGCGACGTGTGTCGTGAGCTTTTTGCCTCGGCTCTCCCCCGTCGAAGCCCGCGGCGATCACCGTCACCCGAACCTCGTCGCCCAGGGTGTCGTCGATGACAGCACCGAAGATGATGTTCGCTTCTGGATGTACCGCTTCCTGCACGAGCCGGGCCGCGTCGTTGATCTCGAAGATACCGAGGTTCGATCCACCCTGGATCGACAGCAGAACGCCGTGAGCACCGTCGATGGATGCCTCGAGCAGTGGCGAGGCCACCGCGAGTTCCGCGGCCTTGATGGCCCGATCGGCGCCCCGAGCGGAGCCGATCCCCATGAGCGCCGAACCTGCTCCTTGCATGACCGACTTGACATCGGCGAAGTCAAGGTTGATGAGACCGGGAGTCGTAATGAGATCGGTGATTCCCTGAACACCAGCCAGAAGCACTTGGTCAGCGGTTGCAAAGGCCTCGAGCATGCTGATGCCGCGATCACTGATCTCGAGCAAGCGATCATTCGGAACAACAATCAGCGTGTCGACCTCGTTCTTCAGGCTCGCAACACCGACGTCTGCTTGGGCAGAACGCCGCTTGCCTTCGAAAGCAAACGGCTTGGTGACGACCCCAATCGTGAGCGCACCGATCGACTTGGCGATGCGAGCGACAACCGGTGCACCACCGGTACCAGTGCCTCCGCCTTCTCCGGCTGTGACAAAGACCATGTCCGCGCCAGCCAGCGCTTCTTCGATCTCGTCGGCGTGATCTTCTGTAGCCCGCCTGCCGACCTCTGGGTCGGCACCTGCGCCGAGCCCGCGCGTGAGTTCACGGCCGACATCAAGCTTTACGTCGGCGTCACTCATAAGGAGCGCTTGGGCATCCGTGTTGATCGCGATGAATTCGACACCGCGCAGGCCGAGCTCGATCATGCGGTTGACGGCGTTGACACCACCGCCGCCGATGCCAACTACCTTGATCACTGCGAGGTAGTTCTGGTTTGACGTCACGTCCGGCCTCCGCTGGTCATGTGTAAACTCTCAAGTTGTAGTTGAGGTGTAAAGTTTTACTCATAATGTGTTTCCTGACCCGAGACTAGGTCGGGCCTGTTGTCGTGGGAAGCAAGGCGTCCAGCGTGTCGCGAAGTTGGCAGTAATAGCGAGGGCGAGCGCAGTGACGAGGAACACAACACGCGGTAGACCGCTGCAACTACGAAGGCCGAAAGATGCCGTTTCCAGGCGCTGAGACATCGAACTCGCCCGGTCGGGCAAGATCCGTGACCGCGATGAGCGCCGCGAGCAGCGCCGCTTTGCGCCCGGAGTCAGCTGAACTCCCCCAGACGACGCTTTGACCGACCCCGGAAAGCACGAGCCGGACGTCGTCTTTGGTGCGCGCCGACACCGCTATAACCTTCGCCCGAAGGTCATCCGGCAACGAAATCAAGACGTCCGCGACCGCACGAAAAGCGGGATCGGATGTTGGCGCGCCGGCGAGATCGATGAACGGGACGCCGGCAGGCGCCACCACCGACTCCTGAACAGTCACGCCGGCAGGATCGACCAGCTGGTAGAGCGTCGGAGAGGATTGCACCACACCGATCGGTTGGCGCTCGACAATCTGGATTCGGACCGTGTCTGGCGGCACCGTCTCGGTGACATAACTTCTGATCAGCGGAAACACCGAGAGCTCCCTCGTGATTCGCGCGTAATCGACGAGTGCGAGAGGCCTGCCAAGCTGACCCGCTAGCGCCGACTCGACTGCGACCGGGTCGATTCGCTCTGTACCACGCACCTGAATGGTCTTGAGCGAGAGGAGCGGCGAGTAGACCGCAACGAGGACAAGCCCGATCAAGGTTGCGATGATTCCGGCGACGATCGCAAGGGTGATGCGTCGCGCGCGCGAACGGCGGGTGAACCGTCGCACCTCGCGGCGCTCATAGCGCCGGCGCTCTCGGGCGGCGCTATGGACTTCGCGACGTCGTGCTCGCTGTTCAGCGCGCTGTACTGCCCCTGCCGAAGCTGGAGGAGTTGCAACACGCGCCGCCGATCGGGCAGGCACCTGCTGTGGCGGCGGATCGAAGCCCTCTGGCCGTTTCATCAGCCGCGCGCGCTCGCTGACTCGACCTCAAGCGACTTGATCAGTTGCGGCACGAGTCGGTAGACGTCGCCACAACTCAGGGTCATGATGATGTCTCCGTCGCGAGCAAGCTCAGCGGCGCGATCGGCGGCGTGCTGCCAGTCGGGCAGGTAGTCAACACGTGAGGGATCGGTGAATCGCTCAGCGACGAGCGCACCGGTGACACCCGGTACCGGATCCTCCCGCGCCCCAAAGACGTCAAGCACAATGGTGTGGTCAGCGAGTTGCTCATACGTTTTGGCGAAGTCGCCAGCCATGAGCTGCGTTCTGCTGTAGAGGTGTGGTTGGTGAACAGCAATGATGCGACCGCTGCCAAGCACACTCCTGGCGGCACTCAAAGCGGCCGCGACCTCGGTCGGGTGGTGGGCATAATCGTCGTAGACCCTGACCCCTCGCACGGTGCCGTGCAACTCAAATCGCCGTTCCGTCCCGCCAAAGACCTGAATTCCACTGACCACCGCTTCGGGCCCGAAGCCGAGGCCGACCAGTACCGCGAACGCGCCGGCCGCATTGA
>CAZCOC010000110.1:0-5304 GCA_964500075.1 uncultured Salinibacterium sp. | reverse complement strand
TCGTCAGTTTGTCGACCATGATCCAGCTTGTTGCATCGAGCCCGCTCAGTTCGTCTGCACCAATCCGCATTCGGAGCAGCGGTGCGTCCAACTCAGTTGAGGTAAGCGGACAAACGGTAACTGAGTCGGTACCGGCGAAGTGGTCATCTTGGAGGACGACCGCTGGACGCGGTTTGGATGCGTAGGCGCCTCCGGCAACCAACCAGATCTCGCCTCGCCTCACTTGCCGGGACCAGCCTCATCCCAGTCAACCTCAGTCCAATCAACGGACACCGCTTCGACAAAATCCTGATCGTCTGAGACTCGGTCAGCGGCCGCGACAGCGAGCGCCTGAGCGTGAGCCGCGGATGCAAACCCCTCGGCTCGCACGTCGGGGACCCAAGTCTGCACAAGCCGGAAGCCCTGAGCGCGCATCCGTTCGCGGTGGGCGCTCACACGGTCCCTCACAGCCATGGGGTTATGTTACATGTAACAAAGCGGTGGCGCCAGAGCACGCCGACCGCAACCACCTCACACCTCCGTGAGCAGCTGCTTCATTGTGGCGATTTCGGTGGTCTGGCTGGTGACAATGTCCTGGGCCAGCGCGATCACATCCGGATTCTTTCCATTCTTGATCTCGTCCTCCGCCATGGCGAGAGCACCCTCGTGATGCTCGATCATCTGGGCGAGGAACAGCCGCGACGCCTCGGCACCCGTCGCATTCTCCAACGCAGCCATGTCCTCGTCTGACATCATTCCGTCGCCGCCGCCACCGTGGTTCATGCCGTCCATTCCGTCCATGGAGCCAAAGCCCCACTCGTCGAGCCAGCCCTGCATGAGATCGATCTCCGGGCCTTGCGCGTTCTTAATCTGCTCAGCGAGATCGAGCACCTGCGCGTCGATGCCGGGCTTGGCCAGAATCATGTCTGACATCTCGATTGCCTGCTGGTGGTGCGGAATCATCATCATGACGAAAGCCGAGTCGGCATTGTTGGTGGTGGCGGACTGCTCCGATGAATCGGAACCACCCGTCCCCATTCCGTTGCCGGGCATGACACAGGCGCTGAGGCTGAGAGCGGCGGCGATCACGCCGGTGACCATAAGGGTTCGATGGGTGTTCATGGTTGCAGCGTATGTGCGCAACCTGCCGTGCGCCTGCGAGGCCGCACTTCGCCCGCAAACGCGTCATCAAGCGTGCGAACGGCTCTGCACAGCGCGCTAGGTTGGAGCCATGAGCACCGCCGCGATGACGCCTATGGTTCACGCCAGGGCTCCCGGCAAAATCAACGTGTTCCTCAAGGTCGGTGCCCTCCTTGACGACGGGTACCACGACGTCGCGATCGCGTACCAGGCTGTCTCCCTGTACGAAGACGTGCGCGCCTACCCCGCCGACGACTTCTCGGTCAGTGTGTCGGGATCGGTCGCGCTGTCTCGGGTGCCGACCGACGCATCCAACATCGCGGTGAGGGCCGCGCGCTTGCTGGCCAGAAAGACCGGGTACCGCGCGGGAGTGCACCTTGCGATTGAGAAGCATGTTCCAGTGGCCGGCGGCATGGGGGGCGGTTCTGCGGATGCCGCGGCGACCCTCATGGCCTGCGACGCACTGTGGGGCACCGCGCTGCCGCGTGAAGAGATGCTCGATCTCGCCGCTGTGCTCGGCGCTGATGTTCCGTTCGCGTTTACCGGTGGAACAGCGATCGGAACGGGACGCGGCGACCAGTTGAGCCCGGCGCTGGCGAAAGGACAGTTTCAGTGGGTGCTCGCGCTCGCCGATTTTGGGCTCTCAACGCCAGAGGTATATCGCGAGCTTGACACCCACCGCGATCGCCATGCTCAAGACATCTTTCCCGCCGAGCTTGCGCCGTCGGTAGACGCCAACGTGCTGCAGGCGCTGCGCGCTGGCGATCCGCACATGCTCGCGGAGTGTCTGTACAACGACCTGCAAGCGCCAGCGCTCCATCTCGAACCGTCCCTCGCGAGAGTGCTCGAACTCGGCGAAGCCAATGGCGCGCTCGCGGGCATCGTCTCCGGCTCCGGTCCGACGGTCGCGTTCCTCGCGGCTGACCTCGACTCGGCTCTCGAACTGCAGATCGCGCTGAGCGCTGCGCGGCAGACGGTCGTGCGCGCGACCGGTCCTGTGCACGGCGCCCGGATCATCACGGACTAGCGGCCGTTATTCGGAGCAACGCTGGTTAGGATGGCGCGCGTGACCCTTCGTGAAGCCGCATCGGTACCGAGCGAACCGAGCGCGCCGAGCGAACCCAGCGAACCCAGCGAGCTGAGCGAGCCGAGCGACGCGGGCGGCCCGGCGAACCCCGGAATGAAGCCGCGCACTCAGAACCTGTGGGCCGCAGCCATCGGTGTCCTCGCCGCGCTCGCGACGCTCGCCGTCGCCGAACTCGTCGCCGCGTTCATGGTCTCGGTCGGCAGCCCGCTGCTCGCGGTCGGAGCCTTCGTGATCGACATCGTGCCGCCGTGGTTCAAGGATCTCGCCATCGCCCTGTTCGGCACCGGAGACAAAGTCGCACTGCTGGTCGGCCTCGGGATCTTGGTGTCTTTGCTCGCGGTCGGTATCGGTATCCTCGAGTATCGCCGAGCGCCGTGGGGAATCGTCGGTCTCGTCATCGTTGGGGTGATCGCGACGGCTGCCGTGTTGACGCGTGCCGGTGCCGCCATCAATGATGCGTTGCCAACCTTCCTCGGAGTCGTCGCTGGCATCATCGTGCTCCGGCAGGCCGCACCGCGACTGCAGTACTGGGTGGATGCCGCGGCCGTCGGTCGCAGCCTCCGGCTTGAAGGCGTTTCACGGCGCAACTTTCTAGTCATACTCGGGGCCACGAGCGCGGGAGCGCTCGCCATCGGTCTCGGAGCGCGAGCCTTGAGCGCCGCGACCACGGCAGCCAACGCGGTGCGGCAAGCCCTCGTGCTCGTGAAACCAGCCATTGCAGCCCCATCGATCCCGGCTGGCGCCGAGCTCAATATCGACGGCATCACGCCGCTCATCACGAGCAACGATACGTTTTACCGCATCGACACAGCGTTGCAGGTGCCAATCATTGACGCTGCAAGCTGGTCGCTCCGGATCACCGGCATGGTCGAGCGCGAAGTTACGGTGACCTTCGAAGAGCTGCTTGCACTGCCACTCACCGAGCACGCGGTCACTCTGATGTGCGTCTCGAACCAGATCGGCGGAGACCTCACGGGCAACGCCATGTGGCTCGGCTATCCGATTCGCGAGTTGCTTCGCCAGGCGGGCCCGCTGCCTGGTGCAGACATGGTGCTCTCGCGGAGCCAGGACGGGTTCACGGCGAGCACACCTCTCGATGTGCTGCTCGAGGCTGATCGCACGAGTTTGCTCGCCGTCGGCATGAACGGCGAACCGCTTCCGCTTGAGCACGGCTACCCGGTGCGAATGGTTGTGCCGGGACTGTACGGTTATGTTTCAGCCACCAAGTGGGTCGTCGAACTCAAGCTCACGCGCTTTGCGGATGAAACCGCTTACTGGACCGATCGCGGCTGGTCCGAGCGCGGCCCCGTCAAGACCTGTTCACGCATCGACGTGCCGCGCAGCGGCGCCCGGGTCGCGCCGGGTCGGGTCGCGATCGCCGGCGTGGCGTGGGCGCAGCATCGCGGCATCCAAGCTCTCGAGGTTCGCATTGACAGTGGGCCTTGGCAGCAGGCAACGCTCGCCGAGGCGATCTCGGCGGACACTTGGCGTCAGTGGTTCTTCGAGTGGGATGCCACGAGCGGCAACCACATCGTCGAGGCCCGCGCGACCGACACTGAGGGCGACGTGCAGTCCGGCACTCCCGTGGCGGTCGCCCCGAACGGCGCAGAGGGGTACCACGCCATCACTGTCACCGTGGCGTAGTCGGCGACATGCTTCGTTGATTCGGTGTGGCTAGCTCAGTTCGCGCAGGTCACTCAGTTCGACCATGAGCGGAGTGGCACCGTTCAGTTGGTATCGAACGCGCAAGAGCAGCCCGAACATGAACTTATGCTTGTGTCGCATTGCTTGCAGCGCCTTCTGGTTCTCCTCGCCTGCGAGGATCCGTGCGGTCGCCATGGCGAGCTTCCCAGTGCTGACCCCTCGCCATGTTGCTGGGGCTACCCGCACATCAGCGAAATTCCGGATGCGCTTGACCTTGCCGGTCCGCGAGTCGGTGAAGAACACTGCGCCCGCTCCGTACTCGATCATCGTCACCGGGGTCGAAACCCAACTGCCGTCCCGCTTATGTGTCTCAACGATCGTCGCGCTATCGCCGATCACGGTCTTCCAGTCGACTGTCATGCGCTCACTCTAGGCATGACACATAGCCAGTAGTCGAGCGAAGCTGTGATCTTGCGCCCCCGGTAGACTCGTGCGAATGGCTCACTTGCTCGGCGCCGAGGCGTTGCACCTCGAATACCCGACCCGCGTGATCTTCGATCAGGTCACGATCGCCCTCGACGAAGGCGACCGCATCGGCATCGTCGGACGCAACGGCGACGGCAAATCGACGCTGCTTCGGATGCTCTCCGGTCGCCTCGAACCGGACTCCGGCCGGGTCACGCGCCGCGGCGGCGTGACCATCGCCATGCTCGACCAGGCCGACGAACTCGCGAGCGGCAAGACCGTGCACGAGACCGTCATTGGGGACATCGATGAGCACGTGTGGGCGGGTGATCCGCAGGTGCGTGACGTCATCGCTGGGCTCATCGCGGACATCCCGTGGGAAGCGATGGTCGACGATCTCTCTGGCGGCCAGCGGCGAAGGGTCGCGCTCGCGGCGCTGTTGATCGGCGATCACGACGTCATCTTTCTCGACGAGCCGACAAACCATTTGGACGTCGAAGGTATCGCGTGGCTTGCCGGGCACCTGAAGCGACGGTGGTCGAGCAACGCTGGCGGCCTCGTGGTTGTCACCCACGATCGGTGGTTCCTCGACGAGATCTGCACCGCGACGTGGGAAGTGCACGACCGCCTCATTGAGCCGTTCGAGGGCGGCTACGCTGCCTACATTCTGCAGCGCGTCGAGCGCGACAAGATGGCTACGACCGTGGAGGCCAAACGTCAGAACCTTATGAAGAAAGAGCTTGCGTGGCTGCGTCGCGGCGCCCCGGCTCGCACCGCGAAGCCGAAGTTCCGCATCGACGCGGCAAACGCGCTGATCGCCGACGAGCCGCCAGTGCGCGACAGCGTTGCGCTCTCACAAATGGCGATGCAGCGCCTCGGCAAAGATGTTGTTGACCTCGAGCACGTCGGCGTGAGCTACGGCGAGAACTCAGTCTTGCGCGATCTCACGTGGCGCATCGCGCCCGGCGAGCGCACGGGCATCCTCGGGA
>CAZCOC010000109.1:0-5351 GCA_964500075.1 uncultured Salinibacterium sp. | reverse complement strand
AGCATCGTGACAATGATGAGCACGGCGCCCCCGAGAATGATTGCGAGGATGCACTCAAGCACGGCGAGTACCCACGGTGCGCTGCCGCCGGACGGCGTCACCCGAACCAGCATGAACGCGATAGGCGCGACAAAAAGCACGACGGTCGCAAGCGTCGTCGAGAACGCAATCGCCGCCATCCCGATTGCAACGGTCAGCAGCCAGTTCAGCCAATTCAGTCCAGACTCGACCGCAGTGCCCGGCATGACCGCGAACTGCAGGCTGACAACGGCCAAGAGATACAGCACAGCAAAGGTGCCGTGGGATCCTCGCACCCAAACTTGAGCGACCGAGAAGAACATCACGGCCACCAACCAGCCGAACAGCACCGGCGCAACTATCCGTAGCCATGCCGGATCCAGAAAGCTCATTTGGGCCAGCAGGGTGGGGATGGCCTGAGCTGCGAAGACCAGCCCAGCCACGGCGACGAATCGGGAGAGAACCTTCTCAACTTGCTTGCGCGTGAGCGGGCTTCTCGGCTGCTTCGCTGCGGCAGCCGCACGGTCCACGAACGCGCTAGCGGACATCCTCACCGTCGGAATCGAGTCCGGGCAAAATGCCGTCCTCGACGGCTCGGCGTAGCAGATCGACTTTGGTGGGGGCTGGTCTGCCGACTTCGACGTATTTCATACGAATGCGATCCAAGTACTCGCGTGCCGTGGCGTAGCCGATGCCCAGCTGCTGCGCTGCCAGCCTCAACGGCAGGCCCGAGGCGTACAGGTGGAGAATCTCACGCTCACGGCGCCCCAGTAGCGCCTTGGCAAATTCTCGGTCAGCATCGATGGCGGTTGCCCACTCCAGATTGTTGAGGGTCCCACCGCTGGCGACCCTCGCAGCGGCAGCCAGCACCGTTCTCGTCGCCGACGATTTCGCTATGACGCCGGCAGCTCCCGCAGCCAGAGCATCACGCACACTCGCGACACGATCGGCAATGCTGTGCACCAGAACGGCAGCGCCGGTCGCCTGCACTTTCTTGACATTGTTGGTGACACTTGACCCGTCGCCAAGCGAGAGGTCGAGCACAACGACGTCGACCTCTTTGCCGACCGTCGCATCCACGAACTCTTGAACCGTACCCGCGGCGATCACGAAGTCGAAGCCAGCATCAACGAACGCCGCGCGCAAGCCCAACCGCACGGACTCGTGGTCATCGACAACAGCCACTCGAATGCCGGAGTTCGCGGCAACCGATTCGGTTTCGTTGAGAATCGCCTGGGCCATCTGCATCCTTCGTTGAGCACGCTGTGTGTGCTTCATCGTACTTGCCATGCTGTTCGCAACGGAGGAGCCGCGCTAGAGGCGAAGGAGCGTGCCGACCGCCTCCAAATGATGTGTGTGCGGGAACAGGTCGAAAGCGTGAAGGTCCGCCAGGCGATATCCACGGTCGGCGAAGTAACCGACATCGCGGGCGAATGCGACCGGATCACACGCGACGTAGATAATCTGAGCGGGAGAAAGGTCACTCAGGTGTTGCACCACCTCTCGCCCGGCACCGCTTCGTGGCGGGTCAAGGATCACGGTGGCGCGCGCGTGTAGTTCGCGATCTGCGGAGCTTGACTGCCCTGACATCGAACGCAGCCATGCTTGGACCCTCCCAGTCACGGCTTTCGCGTGCCGCCAGTCGGCAAGATTGCTCGCGGCAAAGCGCGTCGCGACCGGGTCACTTTCGACAGTCGTCATGACGGTCTCGGCGCCGAAGCGATCACCCATCGCGGCCGCGAGAAGACCGACGCCGCCAAAGAGATCGAGGTTGGCTGCCGCTGGGTCGAAGCGATCGGCATCGATCGCGCGCTGGAGGGCTGCGGTGAGTAGCTCGGGAGCAGCGCGGTGGACCTGCCAGAAACCGGCATCCGCCAGTTGGAACTCTCGAGAACCGACCACCTCAGTGATCGTGCTCTGGCGCTGACTACCGACGATGAGTCTTGGGGTCCCGAGCGATGGTGCAACCAGATCGACGTACGGGGCCCCGGAGAACCTCTCGCCGAGCGGAGCGATCGCCGCAAGCTCCGGCGTCGCCAGCGGAAGGTCGGTCACGCGGATGACTCGGTGTGAACGCGCCGCAAAGGGTCCCGGCTGCCCGGACTCACTGACCTGCAATCGCACCCTCGTTCGCCACCCAACACCACCGCGGTCGGTGTCGCCCGGTGCGGGTTCGACGGTCGTCTCGCGCGAGATCTTCGCGAACCGCAGCAGGGCGTCTGCGAGCACTTGCGCCTTGAGCGTGCGTTGATGGGCGAGCGCGATGTGGCCAAACTCGGCTCCGCCCGCGCGGTCGCGAGGATCACGATCAAGCGCCGCCGCCGACCAAACGTGCTCGACCCGGTGCTCGCTTGCGGTGACGACGGTAACCGTCTCCGCACGCCAGAACGACTTCTTCGAATCTTCGCTGATGCGTGCGAGCACACGCTCGCCAGGGATGGCGTCGGCAACGAAGATCACCCGACCTTCGTGTCGGGCTACACTGACCCCGCCGTGAGCGATGTTCGTCACGTCGAGCTCGACCAGCGCACCGAGCGACTCACCCACGGCATCCACCCACAAACCGAGCATAGGAGTACCGTGCGGCTGTACTTGGCCTCCACATCACCGGCGCGGCTCGCGACGCTGCGCGCGGCTGGCATCGAGCCAGTACTGATTGATCCCGCCGTCGACGAGGATGCCGTGTTGGCGGCGGCGGGAGATATATCTCCGATTGACGCCGTTCAGTTGCTCGCTCGCGCCAAGGCTGAAGCGGTGGATGGTCGTTCGGCTGACGGTGAGGTGATCGACGGGATCGTGGTTGGGGGCGATTCGCTGTTCGAGTTGGAAGGGCAGTCTCACGGCAAACCCCATCGACCGGAACTCGCCATCGAGCGTTGGAAGACAATGCGCGGTCGAACCGGCACGCTGCACTCGGGGCTGTGGGTGATCGATCATCGGGCGGGTATTGGCGTCGGCGAGCGGGCCGCATTCGGCGGCGTTTCGAGCGCACACGTCAGCTTCGCGCCGGACATTACGGACGCAGAGATCGAGGCGTACGTCGCGACCGGGGAACCGCTGCGGGTGGCGGGCGCGTTCACGATAGATGGGCGGGCATCCGCCTTCATTCTCAAGGTCGATGGCGACCCACACGCTGTCGTCGGCCTCTCAGTTTCGCTGCTGCGTGACTGCGTGACTCGACTCGGCGTCGAGTGGCCGCAACTGTGGAATCGTTGAGCTGGCTCGGGCAATGGCAGGACCCATGGCACGACCGGTCGCGCGACCCTTCGCGCGACCCCCGGGCACGATCTCATGACGGCGTTGTTGCAAATCACAGTTGCTCGTGGCACTTGTTGTAGTGTCTGGCCAAAGACGGGCGGCGGCAGCCCAATAGGCTAAGGGGCTATGGCTCGCATCACGAAGGTTCTCATCGCCAACCGTGGAGAGATCGCCGTCAGGGTGATCCGGGCCGCGAAGGACAGTGGCATCGTTTCGGTCGCCGTCTACGCGGACCAGGATCGTGACGCGAGGCACGTCAAGCTCGCCGACGAGGCCTACGCGCTCGACGGTACGACAAGCGCCGAAACCTACCTCGTCATTGAGAAACTGCTTTCGATAGCGCGCCGTTCAGGGGCGAATGCAGTGCACCCCGGCTACGGGTTCCTCGCCGAGAACGCTGGATTCGCGCAGGCCGTGATTGATGCCGGGCTGATCTGGATCGGTCCGTCGCCGACAGCCATCGAGCAACTTGGTGACAAGGTCAGTGCCCGCCACATCGCCGAGCGGGTCGGGGCGCCGCTCGCCCCTGGCACGCTCAACCCGGTGAGCGGGGCAGAAGAAGTGCTCGAGTTCGTGGATGTTCACGGACTCCCGGTCGCGATCAAGGCTGCATTCGGCGGCGGGGGTCGAGGGCTGAAGGTCGCTCGCACGCGCGAAGAGATACCCGAACTCTTCGAATCGGCGACCCGCGAAGCCGTCGCGGCGTTCGGGCGGGGGGAATGCTTTGTTGAGAAGTACCTCGACAAACCGCGCCACGTCGAGACACAGTGTCTCGCCGACAGCCACGGCAACGTCGTCGTCATCTCGACCCGCGACTGCTCATTGCAGCGGCGCCATCAGAAGCTCGTCGAAGAGGCGCCAGCGCCCTTCCTTACCGATGAGCAGAACGCAGCGCTGTACCGCTCGTCGAAGGCGATTCTGTCCGAAGTTGGCTACGTGGGAGCCGGGACTTGCGAGTTCCTCGTGGCGCAAGACGGCACCGTCTCGTTCCTCGAGGTGAATACGCGACTGCAAGTCGAGCATCCGGTCTCAGAAGAAGTCACCGGAATCGATCTCGTTCGAGAGCAATTTCGCATTGCTGAGGGGCAAGCGATCGGCTACGACGACCCGCAGCCGCACGGCCACTCGTTCGAGTTTCGCATCAACGGGGAAGACCCCGGTCTCGGTTTTCTGCCGTCGCCGGGGCCAGTGCAGACCTTGCGCTTTCCAGGCGGGCCCGGGGTGCGCATCGACAGCGGCGTCACGACCGGCGATGTGATCACGGGGTCATTCGACTCACTGCTGGCCAAACTGATTGTCACCGGTTCGAGTCGCGAGGATGCCCTCGAGCGATCCAGACGAGCGCTCGACGAATTCGAGGTCACCGGCCTGCCGACCGTGCTCCCGTTCCACCGCAAGATCGTTCGCGACCCGGCATTCACGAGCAGCCCATTCTCGGTCTACACGCGGTGGATCGAGACGGACTTCGTCAACGACATCGAACCGTGGAGCGGATCCCTTCCGGACGGCTCTGCGCCGCCCGCGCGCCACAACGTTGTGGTGGAGGTCGATGGCAAGCGAGTGGAAGTCTCCATCCCGACCAAGCTGGTTGCGGCTCGCGGCGGAGGGGCTGCGCTGACGGCACCGCCGAAGCGCCGCAGCTCCGGCTCTGTCAGCACCAACACTGGCGACTCGGTCAAGGCGCCGATGCAAGCGACCGTCGTGAAGCTCGCGGTCGTGGACGGCGACCGCGTTGTCAAGGGCGACCTCGTTCTCGTGCTCGAAGCGATGAAGATGGAGCAACCGATCACGGCGCACAAGGACGGCACGATCACCGGCGTCAACGCGACAGTCGGGTTGACCGTGGCATCCGGTCACGTGCTGCTCAGTATCGCCGACTGAGGGCTCCCGCCGGTCGGCGCCTCCGTGTGTATCCGCGCCCCGTTGTCGACCGCGCGCCCGCTGCAACCGCCGCGCGGTCAACAAACCAGCGCGCACTAGTGGGTGCGAGCCGCCGCAAGGCCCGCGAACTAGTGGATGCCCGCCGCCGCGAGGTGCGCGCGCAGCAGCGACGGCGACACGGCGATCTCCCAGCC
>CAZCOC010000108.1:0-5398 GCA_964500075.1 uncultured Salinibacterium sp. | reverse complement strand
GTGGCGAGCTTCGGCACGGAATCGCTCGAGAAACCCCGGGTCACCTAGGTACTCATCCTTGAGAATCTTGATGGCGACGACGCGACCGATCACGAGATCGGTCGCCTGCCACACTTCACCCATACCGCCGATTGCGACGCGACTCGAGAGCTGGTACCTGCCGCCGAAGGTGAGGCCACTTGTTGGTCTCATCTGAATAGCACCGCCTCTAGTACTTTCTTCCCGATTGGAGCTGGGATCCCATTCGAGGTTCCGGACTGACCAAGACCTCCGCCATTCTGAACCACTACCGCCACAACAACCTGCGGATCATTCGCCGGGGCGAAACCGGTGAACCAGAGCGTGTATGGCTCATCCACACCGTTCTCTGCAGTACCGGTCTTTCCCGCAACGTCGACTCCGCCTATTCTGGCACCACTCGCGGCGCCATTGCTGATGTTGGCGACCATCAGTTCGGTCATCGTTGCCGCAGTTTGTGGGCTCATCGACTGACGAAACACCTCCGGCTGAATTCGGTACAACTCTGCTTGATTGGCCGCGATGATGCTCTCGACGAGTGTCGGCTTCATGAGCGTTCCACCGTTGGCGACCGCCATCGAGATCATCGCCATTTGTAGCGGCGATGCTCGAACGCTCGACTGACCGAACGCTGACAGCATCGTCTGCGGCTCGTCCAATGCCCGTGGGTACACACTTTCGGTCGATGTCATCGGCACATCGATCGTCTCGTTGAACCCGAACCGGTTTGCTTGGTCGCGCAGCGCGCGAGTGCCGAGCTCCAGCCCAAGCTCGGCAAACGGAATATTGCACGACAACCGCAGTGCCGTTCCAATCGTCACATTCTCGCCGGAGCCACATGCGCCTTCGTCAGCATTGGTCACGATGGAATCGCTTTGGGGCAACTGCAAGCTCGACGGGTTTGGCAGTTCGCTGTCTGGCGTGTAGCGGCCGCTTTCAAGAGCCGCTGCGGTCACGACAAGCTTGAATGTCGAACCGGGTGGATCAAGGTTGCCGTTCATTGTTCGGTTGATGAGCGGATCATCCGGGGCGCCAAGCAATCGGTCATAGGCATCGATCACAAGCTGCGTGTCGTGCACCGCCAACTCGTTTGGGTCAAAACTCGGCTTTGACACCATCGCCAGAATCGCGCCGGTCTTGGGGTCGATGGCGATGACGGCACCCTGGTAGTCACCGAGGGCATCCCACGCCACTTGCTGCAGTACCGGATCAATGGTGGTCTCGACAGCGGCGCCCTTCGAGTTCTGTCCGGTGATGATTGCGTTGATCTGGTCGAAGAACTGCTGGTTGGATGACCCGCTGAGGTAATCGCCGAGTGAGGCCTCAAGGCCGGTATTGCCTTGGTTCAGCGTCAGGTAGCCGGTGACCGGTGCGTAGACCGGCCCGGATGCGTACACCCGCAAGAACTTGTATTCGTCGTCGCTCGGTAGTGACTGGGCTATCGGCTGACCGTCAACGAGAATCGGCCCGCGTTCGGCAGAGTAGCTGGCGTACAGGGTGCGGGAGTTGCGGCCGTCAGCCTGAAGGCTGTCGGCGGCAAGAACCTGGATCACCGATGTGGAGGCGAACAGGCTGAGAAACATGATGAGCACGACAGCACTGACACGCTTGAGTTCTTTGTTCATTGGCCGATCACCAGCTTGCTTCTCGCATCCGCATCCGCATGCGCATTCGCGATCGGATCGACGACCAGCCTCGGTTGTTGGCGCACGGTGTCAGAAAGCCGGAGCAGTAATGCGGCGATGATCCAGTTCGCTACGAGTGAGGATCCGCCCGCTGCGAGGAATGGAGTCGTCAAGCCGGTCAGCGGTATCACCCGGGTGACACCGCCGATGACGACGAACACCTGAAGCGCGACGACAAAGGCCAGACCGACACCGAGCAGCCGCCCGAAGTCGTCCTGTCCTGCGAAGCCGATTCGAAAGCCGCGCGCGACGAACAGCAGGTAGAGCCCGAGAATCGCGAAGAGCCCGATGAGGCCGAGTTCTTCGCCGAGGGCCGAGATGATGAAGTCGCTCTCCGACAGCGGCGTGATCTCGGGACTGCCGCGCCCAAGTCCGGTGCCGATCAGCCCGCCATCCGCTAGCCCGAACAGGCCTTGTACCAGTTGGTAGCTGCCGCCGATGGCGTGAAAGTTCTCGGGGTTGAACGGGTCGAGCCAGGTGGCTACCCGCCCTCCGACATACTCCAGGGTGCGGCTTGCCACGAAGGCTCCAGCAAAGAAGAGGCCCAGCCCAAGCACGATCCAGCTTGAGCGACCCGTCGCGACATAGAGCATCACGAGAAAGAGCCCGAAGTACAACAGCGCAGTTCCCAAATCGCGCTGAAACACGAGTACGAGCATGGATGCCGCGAACACCACCAGAATCGGCCCGAGGTCGCGAGCCCGCGGGAACTGCATGCCGAGGAACTTGCGACCAACCATCGAGAGCGAGTCACGAGCGGTCACGAGATAGCCGGCGAAGAAGATCGCGAGCGCTACCTTGCCGAGCTCACCGGGCTGGAATGACAGTGAACCGATTTCGACCCACAAGCGTGCGCCATTGCGGGTTGCACCAATGAGCGGAGCAAGCGGTAGCACGAGCAACGCGATTCCGCTGACCATCGCGATGTAGCGGTAGCGCTGCAGAACTCGGTGGTTGTGCACGACGATGAGCACACCCGTTGCGATAACGATGGCGATCGCGGTCCACACCATCTGGCGGATTCCTGCGCTCTCCCACCCCGACAGCCCGTCGGCCAGGTCGATTCGGTAGATCATTGTGACGCCAAGTCCGTTGAGCACGGTGATGATCGGCACGATGAGTGGATCGGCTTCCGAGGCGGTGATGCGCAGGGCCACGTGCAGCACAAGGAGAGGAAGAAGCAACAGCGCGCACAACGTCAACACGCCCGAGTCAAGAGCCCCGACAGCGCCAAGCTGTACGAGGGCGATGGAGCCGAGCGTCAGCGCGACAGCGAACAGGAGAAGCACCAGTTCGAGATTGCGCAACCGGGCCGGCTCGCGCAGCTTGATGCGGATGCTCGAGGTGATCGGTGCGCGCTGAACAACGTCGACGGGCGCGCGAGCCGCTGACTCAGGGAACGCGGGCATTGGCCAGTTGGTCGACGATGCGCCGAGCATCCTCTAGGTCGTCGGCATTGATGGTTCGTTCCACGCTGTCGCGGCGGAACATCGGCAACTCGTCGAGCTTGATCGTGGTTTCCTCGACCAAATGTGAGAGCACGATCGGCCCGAGATTCTGTTGCACCCCTTGGAAAATGGCGACCTTGCCGCCGCTCACCCCGACGAAGTAGCGCTGCTGGGTGAGGTTGTAGCCAGCGATCGCGGCCGTCACGAGGGCACCGATCACGATCACGACGAAGGTGATCCACGCAATGCGTCTGCGCCGAGCACGGCGGCGGTCGTCGCGAATAAGCGAATCGAGGTACTCGTCAGATTCGGGTTCGAAGTGGCTGTCATCGGTCGGCGTTGTCTTGAGCGGGTGGAGGAGCAGATTGGGCAACCGGAGCGGACGCCGTCCGGTGTCGGCGCCGAACACGAGGGCGGATGCCGCGGATCCGACGGTCACCGGCGAGGCGAGTTTGCCAACAGGGGCTGCCTGCGCGGCGTCCGCGCCGACTCCGTGCACGTCAACGATGACGACGGTCACATTGTCGGGTGCACCCTGATCCAAGCTCTCCTTGAGGAGGCGCTGTGCCGCGGCAGCCGAGCTCGGCACCGCGGCGAGCGCCGCGTGAATCCGATCCTCCGCGACATAACTGCTGAGTCCATCCGAACAGAGCAGCCAGCGATCCCCTGGTTTGAGATCGAGGATGGTCGTGTCGATCTCGGGCGAAGCATCGACATCGCCGAGCACCCGCATGAGCACGGATCGGCGCGGGTGAACCGCCGCTTCTTCTCGGGTGATGCGTCCACTGTCAACGAGTCGCTGCACAAAGGTGTGGTCACTCGTGATTTGAGACAGTTGGCCGTCGCGAAACAGATAGATTCGCGAGTCGCCGATGTGCGCGAGTGCGAGCTGGTCGCCAACGACGAGGATGCCGCTGACGGTCGTTCCCATGCCGGTGAGTTCTCCGTGCTCGAATACGGTTTCTGCAAGCAGCGCGTTGGCGGAGAGCAGTGCACTCCGCAAGGCAAACTCCGCGTCGTTGACCGAGTTGAACTCGCGATCGATCTCGGAGATCTTTCGAACCGCGATCGCCGAGGCGACATCCCCGCCCGCGTGGCCGCCCATGCCGTCGGCGACAACGAAGAGATGTTTCCCGGCGTAGCCGCTGTCCTGATTGTTCGCACGGACTTTTCCGACGTGAGAAATGGCGGTCGCGGTAGTCGAAGTCACCATTCACCTACCGCCGGAGTTCGAAGCTGGTTGTGCCGATCTTGATCGGAGTGTTGAGTGGCACCTGCGTCGGGACGATGACGCGAACTCCGTCAAGGTAGGTGCCGTTGGTCGAGTCTAGGTCTTGGATCACCCAGCCGTCGGCCCACAGCAGAAGTCGCGCGTGATGCGTCGAGGCGTAGTCCTCTCGAATCACGAGTGCCGATTCGCTGGACCGGCCGATGGTGAGTTGCTCCTCTGGAAGATCGATTTCAAGACCGGCTTTCGCGCCAGACGTGATGACGAGCCGTCGGGCATCTCGGGAGCCGGCACGGTCAAGATTGCGTGGCGCGGCGACCGGTACGGCCATAGCGGCGGCCGCAACGGGTGCGACGATCGGCGATGCCGCCGCCGCGCGCGGGGGTTCGGGCATCCGTCGTACTCGATGACCAATCAGATCTGAGCGCAGCGAGTACACGATGACGAACACGAAGGCCCACAGAATAATCAGAAAGGTGATCCGCAATAAAAGCAGGGTGAGTTCGCTCATCGAAGATCACCGTCAGGATGCCTCGGCTCCGCCCGCAGGTCAGCGAACTGGTCGACGTCGGCCGATTGCGCGAGAACGCGAAACTGGATGCGGGTGCGCCCGATGTCGATCACCGAATCCGGGGCAAGAGGCGCACGACTGACGGGCGCCCCGTTGAGGAGCGAACCGTTCGTCGACCCGAGATCATTGACCTGCGCACGTGTGCCGTCCCACAGAATCTCGACGTGGCGCCGTGAAATGCCAGTGTCGTCGACCGTAATGTCGGCGTCACTGCCGCGACCGATGACGGTTCGTGAGTGTGTGATTGGATATCGCTTGCCGGCAATATCTAGCACCGGCGTCCACGCGACCGTGCCCTTGACGTTGACCGAGTCGATCTCGATCATGCCCTGGCCAAGCGTCGGATCCGGTGCCAAGAGAATGCTGATGCCGCCGGCGAAGGAGTATCGCTGAGTGGTCGCGTGCTGCTGAACCTGTTGGGTGAGTTCGTCGGTCAGGGTCTGGCCGA
>CAZCOC010000107.1:0-5405 GCA_964500075.1 uncultured Salinibacterium sp. | reverse complement strand
AAACGGTGCTGCGACTCGAAGGTGTCCACAAGTCGTTTGGCGAAACAGCTGTGCTTCAAGGCATTGATCTGACGGTGTCGTCGCACGAAGTGGTTGCGCTCATCGGAGCTAGTGGCTCGGGCAAATCGACGCTGCTCCGCACCATCAATCTGCTCGAACGACTCGACGACGGGCAAATCTGGCTTCGCGACGTTGATATCACTGACCCACAAATCAAGCACGACGCTGTTCGCGCTCGCATCGGGGTCGTATTTCAGAGTTTCAACCTTTTTCCGCATCTGTCGGTGCTCGATAACGTCACATTGGCTTCGCGCCATGTGCTGGGCGTCGATCGCGGCGCAGCCGAGGCGCGCGGCCGTGAATTGCTGTCGCGCATTGGACTCGCCGATCAGGCGAAGTCGTTCCCGGATCGGCTTTCTGGCGGTCAGCAGCAACGCGCGGCAATTGTGAGAGCAATCGCGACAAACCCTGAGCTGTTGCTGCTGGACGAGATCACAAGCGCCCTCGACCCGGAGCTCGTCACGGAGGTTCTTGACCTCGTTCGCGAACTGAAGGCTGACGGCACAACCATCATCATGGCGACCCACGAGATGGCCTTTGCGCGAGATGTCGCGGACCGGGTCGTGTTCCTCGACCGCGGGATCATCGTCGAGGAAGGGCCACCGTCCCAGGTGTTCGGTTCGCCACGAGAAGCGAGGACCCGCGAGTTTCTCGGTCGGTTCACGGCCGGTTAGCAGTTCAGAGGCTGGGTTCGTTGCTCAGCAAGTCCGCCACCGTCGCGGGGATCGCAGCGCAGAGGTCAAGAATCGTAAACGGTCCTCCAGCGCTTGCTCTGATTGCGGCAAGCCCATGGACGAGCGCCGCAGTCGCCGCGAGCTGCGCCAGTTGCGTGGTTCCCGCCATCGCATCCGCGGCGTGGGTGGCGACGAGCGCACCGAGGATGCCACCGAGCGCGTCGCCAGCACCGGCCGTTGCGAGCCACGTCGGCGCCTGCCGCACGCGGAACAACACGTCGGGCGCTGCGACCCACGTGCTGTGACCTTTCAACAGCACCGTGACCCCTAGCCGGTCTGCCGCGTCTCGGGCAGCACGCGCGGGATCCGCTGCAATCACCGCGTCGTCCCCTGCAAGGAGCCTCGCCAGCTCACGAACGTGCGGCGTGACCACGACCGCTCCGGCGGATTCGGCATAGCGCCTCACGCTTGCGCCGTCGAGCACGATCGGAACCGACTGCTGCAACGCAGCAGTGATCGCGGCCTCCGTCGTCTCGCTCGTATCGTCTGCATCGATCCCAGAACCGATCAGCCAGGCTTGCACACGGCCAGCTGCTGGGACCGCTTCCGGGCGGCGCTGAAGAACGAGCTCGGACACCGATGGCGGTCCAAGATACCGAACCATCCCGACACCAGCGTGTAGGGCAGCCTCTACACCGATGACCGCGGCACCGGGATAGTCCACCGACCCGGTGATGACGCCGAGTACCCCTCGGCTGTACTTGTCGTCCTGTTCGCTCGGCACCGCAATGTGTCCCGCCGCATCGTCGATGGTCCATTCAGTGAATTCGCCCATGTCACTCAAGATAGTTTGGGCACGTGAGTATCAGCATCCCGAACCGCGTCGTTGTCTTTGATTATGGGGAAGTGATCTCGCGATCGCCGAGCGAGATTGACCGCTCGGTGCTCCTCGCGATCGCCAACACGCCAGCGGGACCGTTCTGGGAAAGCTACTGGAG
The DNA here is from genome assembly GCA_964500075.1 of uncultured Salinibacterium sp. Classification (GTDB taxonomy): domain Bacteria; phylum Actinomycetota; class Actinomycetes; order Actinomycetales; family Microbacteriaceae; genus Rhodoglobus. Next base: position 3,673 of record CAZCOC010000107.1, on the reverse strand, counting down.
TCACCGGGACGGCCTTGACCATGGAACCGTAAGCGTTGCGGAGTATTGGCAGCTCGTGGCATCCGACCTCGGCACCGAGTGGGCACCTGCGACCGTGCACGAGCTATGGATCGCCGACTTTCGAAGTTGGTGGAGCCTGGAGCCGGGAACCCTTGAGCTCATCCGTGCTCTTCACGCTGGCGGCACTCGCATGGCCATTCTCTCGAACGCGGGCTTCGACTTTGCCAGCGGATTTCGTTTCTCGCCACTCGGCCAATACTTCGAGCGCGTCTTCGTGAGCGCTGAGATGAACTCCATCAAGCCGGATCCGGCGATCTACCGCGAAGTGGCGAGCGAACTCAGAATCCCGCTCGGTGAAATGGTCTTCATCGACAATAAGGCAATCAACACGGATGCCGCTGCCACCCTCGGCATCACCGCCCACCACTTTAGAAGCGTCGCCGACTTGGGGGCGTTCCTTCACTCGCTGGCAGAGTCCTGATGGTGACATCTTGATGGCGGAGTCCTGATGTCGGCCCTCTTCGCCCCGCTGACGATCAGGGGAACCACCTTCCGCAATCGATTGTGGGTATCGCCGTTGTGCCAGTACTCGGTTGAAGACGGCGACGGCGTGCCGACCGACTGGCATCTGGCCCACTTGGGGTCCTTCGCGATCGGGGGCGCTGGCCTTGTCATGACCGAGGCAACTGCGGTGAACCACATCGGTCGTATCTCGCCGCAAGACACTGGCCTGTGGAATGGCGAGCAGCGCGACGCTTGGGCTCGCATCGTCAGCTTTGTGCGAGGCCAAGGCGCAGTGGCGGGAATCCAGCTCGCACATGCGGGCCGCAAGGCCTCGACTTGGCGACCATGGGCCGCACTGCAAGGAACAGTGCCGCCCGAGGACGGCGGCTGGCAATCGGTGGCTCCGAGTCCAATCGCGTTTGAGGGCTACGCGGCCCCGCGCGAGCTGACGCTGACTGAGATCGTGCAGGTCGTCGAGCAGTTTGCTGGGGCGGCGCGGCGCGCGGTCGAGGCCGGCTTTCAAGTGCTCGAGGTGCACGCGGCCCATGGCTACCTCCTGCACGAGTTTCTGTCGCCACTCGCGAACGCGCGACGTGACCAGTACGGCGGGAGCCTCGAGAATCGAGCGAGACTGCTCCTCGAGATCGTGGCCGCGATGAGGGCGACCGTTGGTGAGACCGTCCCGATCTTCGTGCGATTCTCGGCGACTGACTCGGCGAACGAAACCGAATGGGCCGACGAAACCCGGCCGGCCGGTGGACCCGACAATCCCAAGAGTTGGGATGTCAAGCAGACTTCTACTGTCGCACGCTGGGCGCGGGATGCTGGTGCGGACCTCTTCGATATCTCGACTGGTGGCCTGATCTCCGGCGTGAGCATCCCGGTGGCTCCCGAGTACCAGGTGCCGTTTGCCGCGCAGATCCATCGTGAAGCGGGGGTGCCCGTCAACGCAGTAGGACTGATCACCACCGCGCAGCAGGCTGAGGACATTGTCGCGCGCGGCGATGCTAATGCGATCATGATGGGGCGGCAAATGATGCGCGAGCCACACTTCGCCTGGCGAGCAGCGGCCGAACTCGGGGTCAAACTCGATTACTACCCTCCCCAGTACAGGAGGGCTCGCTACCCCCTGGGCTAGTTCTTGCGAGTCGCGTCGTGCACTTCACCGACGAGTTCCTCGATGATGTCCTCTAGGAACAGCACTCCGCGGGTCGCCCCGTTCTCGTCGAAGGTACGTGCAACGTGCACTCCCGAGCGGCGCATGGTCGCGAGGGCGTCCTCGAGATCAGTACCGCGGAAGATCGAGATCAGCTGACGGATGCGCTTCGGCGGCACTGGCTCAGTGAACTCATCGTCCTCAAGGTCGATCACGTCCTTCAGGTGCAGGTACCCGGTCGGATCGCCCGACTCGTTGGTGAGGATGTAGCGGGAGAACCCGCGCTGTGCAACGGCGCGCTCGACGTCCGCTGGCGTTGCATCCTCCGGCAGGGTCACAAGGGAAGCCATGCCAACGGCTATATCGTTGACCTTTTTCGATGTGAATTCAAAGGCAGCGTTGAGCGCGCCAGAATGATCAGTAAGCACACCTTCGCGAGTCGACTGCGCGACGATCGTGACGACCTCGTCGAGCGTGTAAACACTCGTTGCTTCATTCTTTGGCTGAACGCCGAATAGGCGGAGGATGCCGTTCGCGATGCCGTTGAGCGCCAGGATGACCGGTCGGATCACGGCGGCGATCGCCACCAGCGGCGGAGCCAGAATGAGCGCAGCACGGTCGGGCAGCGAGAATGAAATGTTCTTAGGAACCATCTCACCGAAAACTACGTGCAGGAACGTGACGATCAAGAGCGCCAGGATGAACGCGATCGTGCTCACCACCCCGACGGGCCAGCCGGTCAGAAGAAGCGGAATTTCGAGCAGGTGGTGGATGGCTGGCTCAGACACGTTCAGAATCAGTAGCGAGCACACTGTGATGCCGAGTTGGCAGGTTGCGAGCATGAGCGTCGCGTTCTCCATCGCCCAGAGTGCGGTCTTGGCCGATCGCGATCCGGCCTCGGCCCGCGGCTCGATTTGCGAGCGCCGGGCAGAGATGACAGCGAACTCGGCACCGACGAAGAAGGCGTTAATGACCAGAAGAACGAACAACCAAATTAGACCCTGCGCGTCCTCGTTCACCGTGCGTCACCGGCCTCGGTCAGCGTGCTTTCGACCGGATTCGGGGTGTAGCGCACTCGGTCGATGCGTCGACCGTCGAGTCGCTCAATCCCGAACACGCCCGATTCAGTTTGCAGGCTGTCTCCAGCCGCGGGCAGTCGCCCAAGTTCACTCATGAGCCAGCCGGCCACAGTCTCGTACGGTCCATCTTCCGGTACCGCGACACCGGTGCGCTCAAGCAGTTCATCGGGTCGAAGGATGCCCGGGAACGTGAACCAGTCGCGCGAGCGCACGACATCGGCCTTTGTGCGGTCGTGTTCGTCGGAAACCTCACCGACGAGTTCTTCAACGAGATCTTCGAGTGTCGCAACCCCAGCAGTGCCGCCGTACTCATCGACCACGATGGCCATTTGGTAGCCGCGGCCGCGCAGTTCGGCCAACAGCGAATCGAGCTTCATGGTCTCCGGAACCCTCAGCGCCTCGGACTGCAGTGCCGAGATGGGGACTTCACTGCGCTTGTCCCGTGGCACCGCCACCGCTTGCTTGATGTGCACGATTCCCACGACGTCGTCGATGGAATCATCGATGACCGGAAAACGTGAAAAGCCGGTGCGGCGAGCAAGATCGATGACGTCTTGCGCGACATCGGTTCTGTCGACGCTGGCAACCCGCAAACGCGGTGTCATGACATCCTGCGCCGTGTGGTCCGAGAACGCCAGAGTCCTAGCAAGCAGCGTTGCAGTATCACGGTCGAGGCTGCCCTGCTGAGCTGACCTTCGCACGAGCGAAGCGAGTTCCTCGGCAGTTCTGGCCCCAGACAGCTCCTCTTTCGGTTCGATTCCGATGCCGCGGAGTACCCCGTTGGCGGTATTGTTCAGCAGCAGCACTGCTGGCTTGAAGACGGTCGTAAACACGATCTGAAATGGCACGACGACCTTCGCGGTCGCCCGAGGGAGTGCGAGCGCGAAGTTCTTCGGTACGAGCTCACCAATGATCATCGACAACAGTGTCGCGA
>CAZCOC010000106.1:0-5498 GCA_964500075.1 uncultured Salinibacterium sp. | reverse complement strand
CGATCTTGCCGACCACGGTGGCCTCGATGCAGACCCGATCGGCACGATGGCCGGTTCACCGTTCCCCGTCTCGCGCCGCACGATCGAACGCTTCATCGACGCCGGTGGCTACCGAGTCGTCACGACCGACGACAACGGCGCCATTACCGCAATCAGCTCGCCGCAACGCTGTTTCACCCCGACCCAGCGGCTCGGTATTGCCGCCCGCGACGGTGTGTGCTGCTCCACCCCCGGCTGCACGAGCCCCCATTACACACTGCAGGCCCACCACGTCATCCCCGACCGAGACGACGGCCCAACGGCGATCGACAACGGCATCCTGCTCTGCTACTGGCATCACCAGATGGTGGATACCGGGCCGTGGCAGTACCGCATGGTCGACGGGCTGCCCCGTGTCCGCGGACCCGGAATTCCAGAATGGACGCCGACCCGAAAGCCCATACTTCGCGCCGCGTGAGATCCGTGCAAGCTCCGTGCGAGAACCGTGCGAGAACAGCGCGAGACGCGATTCGAGATGCGATTCGAGAACGTTACATCTTGGTGACTTGGTCAAAGCTGAGCTCGACCGGAGTCTCCCGCTCAAACAGTGAGACAAGCACGATGAGCTTTCCGCTCTCGGCCTTGATCTCGCTGATCGATCCGGGCAGGCCGGCGAACGAGCCTTCCTTGATCGTGATGGTCTCGCCGATCTCGAAGTCGATCTCGGCCGGGATGACGCGCTGAGCAGTCTTGCCCTTGCCTCCAACGCCCCTGGCTACCGGAGTCTCGACGATTTGCACGAGGCTCTTGAGCATATTGAACGACTCGTCGAAGCGCAGCGGGCGCGGATTGTGCGAGTTGCCGACGAATCCGGTGACGCCCGGCGTATGACGAACGACCGACCAGCTGTCTTCGTTGAGGTCCATGCGCACAAGCACATAGCCGGGGATGCGCACCCGATTGACGAGCTTGCGCTGGCCGTTCTTGATCTCAACGACGTCCTCCATCGGAACCTCGACCTGAAAGACGTACTCCTCCATTGCCATTGACACCTTGCGGTTCTCGATGTTCTGCTTTACGCGCTTCTCGAACCCGGCGTACGAGTGGATGACGTACCACTTGCCCGGCTTGGCACGAAGCTCCGAGCGAAATTCCTCATACGGGTCGGCCTCGGCCGCCTCAGCGGACTCCGGGCCGTCGCCAAGGTCCGGTCCATCGTACGGCGTAACCTCGGGCTCTTCGGCGGCGTCCGCTTCGGCCTCCAGGTCAGCCTCATCGGTAGTCGCCGCCACAGATGCGTCGGCCTCATCGAGCGAGTCAATGTCGAGCGCGTCATCGACGATCGCATCAGCTTCCGGATCCATCGCTGCATCGAGCGCCTCGAGAAGGCCCGCTAGGTCGCCCTCGGTGTCGGCATTGTCGTCGACGATGTGGAGCGCGAGGTGCTCAGCGGCATCCTCTGACTGCTCCGCATTGGCCAGAACTTGGCCCTCTTGGTTCTCGTCTTCCTCAGAGGACTGTTCCGCTGCGGTCGCGAGCTCGATGTCCTCGCGGTAGGTGTCTGACACGTACATCTCTTTTCTGACGCTGTTGCTTATCTGACGCTGTTGCTTATCTGACGCTGTTGCTTTTCTGACGCTGTTGCTTTTCTGACGCTGTTGCTTTTCTGACGCTGTTGCTTATCTGACGCTGTTGCTTTTCTGACACTTAGCCGGTGGCCAGGGTTGGGTCACCGAACAGGAAGTTCACGAGCGCGCTGAACCCGAAGTCGAGTCCGGAGACGATCGCCATCACGATGACAACGAAGACGAGCACGACGGACGTATAGCTGATCAGCTCGCGTCGCGTCGGTGTAACGACCTTGCGCAGCTCGGCCATTACCTGCCGGATGAACAGCGCCATTCTTCCGAACGGCCCGCTCTTCTCGGCGCGCTCCTTCTTGGCTGCTGCGACGACATCCTCGCTGGGCTCGTCGATCACGTTACTGGCCACGTTTCTACCTTCCGATGGTTCGGCTTGCTGCAGGGCGGACAGGACTTGAACCTGCAACCTGCGGTTTTGGAGACCGCTGCTCTACCAATTGAGCCACCGCCCTTCGAGTCGAAACCCGTGCAAGCGTGCGCTCAACACCGGCCAAAAATCTGGTGAGGGCGCGCAAAAGCATGGCAGATTTCAACTACCACGACCAGTGTACGTCATGCTTTCACGCACAATGAGTGGCCCGGGTCGGCAGATCCGGACGCGTGAGCGCCGGGCAAGCGCCTAAACTTGACCGGTGGCATCCCACCCCAGAATCTCCCGTCGAATCGCTGCAATCGCCGAATCCGCGACGCTCAAAGTCGACTCGAAGGCCAAGGCACTGCAAGCCGCTGGTCGCCCGGTCATCAGCTACGCGGCGGGCGAGCCCGACTTCATCACCCCGGCAAACATCGTTGAAGCGGCATCCCGCGCGGTGCTCGACCCGAAGAACTACCGCTACACGCCAGCGGCCGGTCTGCCCGAACTGCGCGAAGCGATTGCGGCAAAGACCGCCCGTGACAGCGGGTGGCAGGTTGCGGCATCGCAGGTCGTCGTCACGAACGGTGGCAAGCAGGCCGTGTACCAGTCGTTCGCGACGCTCATCGATCCCGGCGATGAAGTCATCATCCCGACCCCATTCTGGACCACCTACCCGGAGGCGGTCGCCCTCGCCGGTGGCGTGCCAGTCGACGTATTTGCCGGCGCGGATCAGAACTACCTCGTCACCGTTGAGCAGCTCGAGGCGGCGCGCACCGAGCGGTCCAAGGTGCTGCTCTTCGTTTCGCCGTCGAACCCGACCGGCGCGGTCTACTCGCCCGAACAAACCCGCGCGATCGGGGAATGGGCGCTTGAGCACGGCCTCTGGGTCATTGCCGACGAGATCTACCAGAACCTCGTCTATGACGGGGTACGGGCGGTCTCGATCGTCGAGGCGGTACCGGAACTCGCCGACCGCACCATCCTCGTCAACGGCGTTGCCAAGAGCTATGCGATGACCGGATGGCGGCTCGGCTGGATGGTTGGCCCCCAAGATGCCATCAAGGCGGCATCCAACCTGCAATCGCACCTGTCGAGCAACGTCTCGAACATCTCCCAGCGTGCGGCGCTTGAGGCGCTCACGGGTCCACAGGACGCGGTCGAGCGCATGCGGCTAGCGTTCGACGCGCGCCGCAAGGTCATCGTTGCCGAGCTCAACCGCATCCCTGGGCTCAATTGCCCAACCCCAGAGGGTGCGTTCTACGTCTACCCCGATGTGAACGGACTACTCGGTCGCGAATGGGGCGGGGTCACGCCGATGACGTCGCTCGAGCTCGCCGACCTGATCCTCGATCAGGCCGAAGTTGCGGTTGTGCCAGGCGAGGCATTCGGACCCAGCGGCTACCTGCGGTTCTCCTACGCGCTCGGCGATGCTCCGCTGCTCGAGGGCGTGCAGCGCCTGCACAAGCTGTTTGCCTAGTCCCCGGCGGTGCGGGTCAGGCGGGCAGGTCAGTATTGACACATGACAGCAATGGTGAGCGTTCGCGATCTGCGCAAGACCTACGGTTCCTTCACAGCGCTCGACGGAGTCAGCTTCGATATTGAGCAGGGCGAGACCTTCGCGTTGCTCGGCCCAAACGGGGCTGGCAAGTCGACAACGATCGAAATTCTCGAGGGGTACCGAGACCGCACGAGCGGGGACGCAACCGTGCTCGGAGTCGACCCTGGCAAGGGAGGACTCGATTGGAAGGCTCGCCTCGGAATCGTATTGCAGTCGACCGGCGAGAGTGGCAACGCGACCGTGCGCGAGCAACTCACCCACTTTGCCGGGTTCTACACGAACCCTCGCGATGTCGACGAGGTTATCGCCGCCGTTGATCTCGGGGACAAACAGAAGACGCTCATCCGCAAACTTTCTGGTGGGCAACGGCGCCGAGTGGATGTCGCACTCGGCATCATTGGACGGCCTGAGCTGCTGTTCCTTGACGAACCGACGACCGGCTTCGATCCAGAAGCGAGACGGCAGTTCTGGGAGCTGATTCGTTCTCTCAAGAAGGACGGAACGACCATCCTGCTCACGACCCACTACCTCGACGAAGCGGCCCAACTCGGCGATCGCGCAGGCATCATCGCTGGCGGCAAGCTCATCGACATCGGCGGGATCGACGAGCTCGGCGGCGAAGGATCGCGCATTCCGATCGTGCGGTGGATCGAGAATGGTCAGGCTCGAGAGCAACACACGACAAGCCCAGGCGCGCTCGTAGCGCAACTCGGGGAACCCGACGGGCTCGAGGTCATCCGCCCGAGCCTCGAGGACATCTACCTGAAGCTGGTTGGCGCGTACGAAGCCAATGCGAGCTCCTTCCCCGAAGAAGCCGAAAGGCCAGCGCTGTGACCACGATAGAGATTCCCCGTTTGCCACCCGGCCACACCGTGCGGCTGGGGGTCAGCAGAATCGGCTACGAAGTCAAGTCGTACTTTCGGCAGGGCGATTCGGTCTTCTTCACGTTTCTGTTCCCGCTGGTGATGCTCACCATCTTCTCGGTTGCGTTCAGCGAACAGTCGTTCGGCCCGCCCGGCTCCGAGATCACCGCCGCCGAGTTCTACCTTCCGGGGATGCTCGCAGCCGGCCTGCTCCTCAGTGGACTGCAGAACATGGCGATTGACATCGCCATGGAGAAGAGCGACGGAACCCTGAAGCGTCTCGCGGGAAGTCCACTTCCGGTCATGAGCTACTTCATCGGCAAGATTGGTCAGGTCTTTGCCACTGGCACCCTTCAAGCGGCAATTCTCATTGTGGTTGCGGCAATCGTGTTCGGAGTCGAACTGCCAAGCGAGCCAGAGAAATGGATCACCTTCGCGTGGGTCTTTGTACTCGGGGCTACGACATCCGCCGTGCTTGGCATTGCGCTCAGCGTGCTGCCACGCACTGGCAAGAGCGCGACGGCCGTCATCATCCCGATATCGCTCGTGCTGCAGTTCATCTCCGGCATCTTTCTCGCGTTCTCAATCCTGCCCACGTGGCTACAGAATGTCGCGAGCGTGTTTCCGCTGAAGTGGATGGCGCAGGGCATGCGAGAGGTCTTCCTCCCCGCCAGTTTCGAGGTGCTCGAACAGGGTGAGAGCTGGAACCTTGAAGGCGTTGCCATCGTCACCGGGCTGTGGCTGGTGCTCGGACTGATCGCCTGCAGAATCACCTTCCGTTGGATCCGCAAGGATAGCTAGGGGGAAACCGTGCCGCTTGTGCGGGCCTGCCTACAGCCACATTCCAACCAGAGCCGGTTCGGGCTGCAGCTCGATGCCGAACTTCGCCGAGACCCGCGCCCGAACGTAGCGTGCAAGCTCCGCGACCTGCGACGCGGTAGCACCGCCGCGGTTCACAATCGCAAGTGTGTGTTTGGCCGAGATGGCCGCTTGCGAGCCGGGCAGCGCAAACCCGCGGCTCACGCCTGAGCGTTCAATCAGCCAGGCGGCGCTGAGCTTCACCGAAGCATCGTCGTCCTGAAGCCAGCGCGGCACCTCGG
>CAZCOC010000105.1:0-5503 GCA_964500075.1 uncultured Salinibacterium sp. | reverse complement strand
GTGCGCGCGCGGCTTTCGCGCCGGCATCCATGAGCCACCGTGATGGGTCAGCCATGGCCGCTTCAACACTTCCAGCAACTTGGGTCAGGGATGCCGACCAGCAGTGCGGCGCATCCGTAAACCCCCCAGCGACGACGCCGGCTATGACGCCGAATCCGCGCGCTTTCGCTAGCACGCGGCCAACCACTTTCCCGCGGTCAGACTGCTCGTCGAAACGCCCCTCGCCGGTGAGCACGATGTCGGCACGAGCGAGCGCGGACTCAAGCCCGCTGAGCTGAGCGATGTAGTCAGCGCCGGACTCGGCGATTGCGCCCCACGCCGTCGCGATTCCGTAAGCGGTGCCGCCAGCGGCTCCGCTCCCGAGCTGCTCTGGATGCCCGCCGAGCAGTCGGGCGACGTGTGCAAGGGCATGGCTGAGGGTGTCAACCTGCGTTTGAGTTGCGCCCTTCTGTGGGGCGAAGACTGTCGCAGCACCGCTCAGCGGCACGTCAACGTCGACGAGCAACACCACCCCGCCCGCGGGTGGCGGTCGCAAGCCAGCGCGCGCCACGGATGTGATGAGCTGAAGCGAACCTCCGCCGTCGCGCACCGGCTCACCCTGCTCGTCAGCGAATAGCATCCCGAGGGCGGCCAGCGCGCCGGTACCGGCGTCGGTCGAGGCTGAACCGCCGAGGCCGATCACGAGTCGAGTTGCTCCGGCATCAAGTGCGGCACTGATCACTTCGCCCAAGCCACGGGTGGTCGCGTAGAGCGGGTCAGGCGTTCGCATGAGCGGTAGTCCAGCCATTTGAGCGAGCTCGACCACCGCCGTGCCGTCCGGCAACGCCAACCATTCGCCTGATCGGGGCTGCGAGTCGGGTCCGGTCACGAGGCCCGCGTTGCGCCGAACGGCGCCCGGCACGCTTGCCTCTACCGCGTCGAGCGTTCCCTCCCCGCCGTCGGCCTGAGGCAAGAGAATGAGCTGGTCGTGAGGCCGCACCGAGCGCCAGCCGGCCGCGAGGTCTCTGGCAACCTCGCGCGCAGTCCTTGACCCCTTGAATGAGTCGGGTGCAATCACGACAGTCGAAGCAACCTCGATCACTCGGAGTCCTGCGCCCCGAGCGAATCGCACGGCTGTTGCACCATGTGGTCACCGTAGCAGCGCCGATCCTTGCGAGACTGCCCTCGCGGTGCTTCCGTGCTTGGGCTGCTGGTTGTAGCCTGTGCGTGCCGGTCACCATTTACTGTGACCTCACACGAAAGCGAGAAGCACGATGGCACAGAACACCACGCTGGATGAATTGACAGGCGTATTCAAACAATCTCGGGTTGGCTGGGGCATCCGTTCGGTTTCCGCACTTGTCATCGGAATCATCGTGCTGGTGTGGCCGCAGTCAACCGTCAGTGTTCTTGCGATCCTGCTCGGCATCTTCTTTCTGATTCTCGGCGTCGTGCGCATCGCCCAAGGACTGGTGGACAAAGACATCACCGGCGGCGCAAAGGCCGCGAACATCATCATTGGTGCACTCGTGTTCGCCGCTGGCATCATCGTAATTCGAAACCCGTTCGAGACGGCCGTCTTCATCGTGCTGCTGGTCGGTGTCGCCCTCATCTTTGAAGGTGTCGCAACCCTTGTCGACACCGCGCGGGGCAACCGAGATGGCATCTCGATCGTCGTCGGAATTCTCATTGCGCTTGCAGGCGTTCTCGTCATCCTGTTCGCAGACGGTGTGACGATTGCTTACGGGATCTTCTTCGGTATCACCCTGATCGTCGTCGGAATCCTCGACCTGGTGTTGCTCTTCACAATCAGTCGAAGGCTCAAGTCGGCGAAGGCGTAGTCATAGCCGAGCAGTCTGAGTCGCAGTCTGAAGTCTCAGGCATAGTCAAGCTCGCCGCGGCGATCGCAGCCATTGCGGTTGGGCTCTTCCTCGTGTTCGGTGCAACGACCCCGGCCATCGCAGACGGCCTCTTCGTCGGTAGTATCGCCCTCGTGCTCGCGGTCTACTTGTGGCCAGGCGTGTCGAGCGGGCAAGTGCGCATCGTCGCAATTGTGCTGGTGCTGCTGGCGATTTACGCTTTCGTTCGGGGATTCGGCCTGCTCGAACTGACGGTCATCCGCCAGCTCGGCGGGATCACCGCCATCGTGAGTGGCGTGATTCTCGCGTTGCCGTTCGTGCGCTCAAAGCTCGCCAAATAGCTGCCCCGGCGAGGGCAACAGTATTCTTGCCTGCGCCAAGCTGCGTGGGCGTTTAGACGCTGACAGAGCGGCGCCGAACCACCGACGGAACGCCGCCAGCCGGGCGGTAAGTCGCACGAGGCTCGGCCTTCGGTAGTGTCGGCGAGACCGGCACCGGCCGAGCCGTGCGCGCGAGTTCCATCAGGATGATGTGCGATTCGAGCAGGGCGAACTGGTCGCCGAGGCATTTGCGGGTTCCCGCGCCGAACGGAAAGTATGCGCCGCGGGGGAGCGACGCCTCGAAGTCGCCGTGCCAGCGTTCTGGTCGAAACGCATCTGGGTCGTCGAAGTAGACCGCGCTGCGGTGGCTCGCGTACTGACTGACCAACACGTGTGCGCCCTTCGGTACCTGCACCCCGGCGACCTCGACGTCCTCGATCGCCCGTCTCGGGGCTACCCACACCGGTGGGGCGAGTCGCAGCGCCTCGGCCATGATCGCTTTCGCGGTCGGCGCAGACAGGATCGCCCGCACGTCGAGTTCGCCCCCAGCCGGCAGCAAGAGTTCGGCCTCTGCAGCAAGCGCATCCCACAGGTCGACTCGATCGCGCAGGTAGCACAGTGCCCAGGTCATGACGTTGGCAGTCGTCTCGTGTCCGCTCAGGATGAGCGTGAGCGTCTCGTCTCGCACCTCATCATGACTGAGTGCGGAATTGTCCTCATCTCGCGCGGCGAGCAGCAGTCCGAGCAGGTCGTCGCCGAGTTCGCCGCCGGCCTCCGCACCGGACACCCGGCGGGCGATAATGTCGTCCGCGACATCCGCCAAATAATCGGATGACTCCTCGAACTTCTTGAAATACGGAATCGGTGAGCGGTCGAACGCTTTCATTCCCGGCAGCATCGTGCGCTCGATACGGTCGATCGCGAGCCCCATGTGGTGCTGGACGCCCTCGGCGTAGCGGTCGATCTCGGTGCCGAAGAGCAGCTGGGCGACGATCTGGAAGGTGAGCCGCATCATCTCGTGGTTCGCTTGCACACTCTGCCCGTCGGCCCAGCCAGCCAGGTGGTCCCGGGTGATGCTGTGCATGAGGGTCGCGTAGTCACCGAGTTTTCCATGGTGGAACGGCGGCTGCATCATCCGACGATGGCGAAGGTGGATCGGTTCTTCGTTGGTAAGAAGGCCAGTGCCGAGCACCTTGCGCATGCGGTCGAAGCCGACGCCCTTGACGAAGGAGTTCTGCTTCTTGACGGTGACATCGACGACACCCTCCGGTCCGAAGAAGGCGATGAACAGCTCGCCATTGAGAAAGAACGATGCGGTGTCACCGTAGGTGGTTTGGAGGTCGAGGAGGAAGGCGGGGGTGTCGCGCAGGAATCGCAGCGTCAGCGCACCGGGAAAGCCGGTCGGACCGGGCGGCAACTCCGTGTTGGCGGCCCGACGCGTACGAATCGGCTTCGGCATCGGCGCGTAGCTCGCCGGGCGCGGAGCGGTGAATGGCCTCGTCATCGAATGGCTCCTCGTGCGTCGTTGCAGATCGCCCCAATTGCTGACCGCTGGTCAGGCTTGAGGCCCGCGTGGTGTGACCCGATTCTACGACGCAGCGCGCGCGCCACAGGACGATCTGCGTGAGGATCTCGTCAATCCCGGCCCGGCTTCAATGGGAACGACACTGAAGTGCCCCCAGGCAGATTCGAACTGCCGCCCCTGCCTCCGGAGGGCAGTGCTCTATCCCCTGAGCTATGGGGGCCAGGAGTGTGTTTCAAGGCTATCAGCGCGGTTCACCGGGTCGTGGCAGGATCAGGGCATGCGGCGAACGGTGAAGACTCGGCTCAAGCTCGACATTCAGGGCACCTCGAACGTCGTGTTCAGCCTCGCGGCTGCGACCGGAAACACGTTCGCCTCAGAGGCCCTGAGTTTTCTGCTGGATGGCGTCGCCCAGTCGTCGACCGAACTTGCGGACATCCACGGAAATCGACTGCATCAGTTCGTGAGCGGGCCCGGCTCGATGATCGTCGAGTATTCGGCCGAGATCGACGGCCAGAGTGCCCCGCTCACGACCAACGACGTCGATCTCGTGACGTATTTGCGCCCGAGCCGGTATTGCGAATCAGACAGTCTCACCCCGACCGCTCGCTCCGAGTTCGCCGGCCTGTCGGGTCACGATCTCCTGAGTGCCGTCACCAACTGGGTGTGGGTTCACCTCCAGTACATGCCCGGCTCGAGCTTGCCAACCGACGGCGCCGAGCAGACGCTGCTATCGCGTCGTGGGGTCTGCCGTGACTATGCACATCTCGTAATCGCGCTGTTGCGCGCGCTCGATGTGCCTGCGCGAATGGTCGCGGTCTACGCGCCAGGCCTCGCGCCGATGGACTTTCACGCAATCGCCGAAGCCAACATCGACGGGCAGTGGTGGGTTGTGGATGCCACGCGCCTCGCCCCCCGCCAGTCGATGGTTCGCATCGCGACCGGTCGGGATGCCGCCGACACCGCCTTCTTGACCAACCACTGGGCAGATCTGGTGCTCGAACGGATGGAAGTGCTTGCGGTCGTCGACGAGTTGCCGTTTGACGACGGTTTCGAACTCATGCAGCTTCGCTGAGCCGCCGCGGTTCTCGCGCTAGCGCAGACTCGCCAAAGCCGCCTCGATGAGCGGTGCTGCATCCTCCCAGCCGAAGAACGCAGCCGACTCGGCGGCCACCCAGTTCGAACCGTCGAACACCTGCGCGGCACCGTTGGCGAAGTAGGCCTGATCCCCGACTCCGTCGATGACCGCGCCCGAGCTTGCGCGCGCGGCGAGTTCACTGATGCGGGCCGCAGGCAGATCCGCGACCGAGATCTGGATTGACTCACCGCTGGTCTGGTTGATCCATTGGCAGGCGAGGCCGTTCTCCGCGACAGCAATCGCGGCGAGGCTGCCAGCGGCTGGCGTGAAACCGCCGAGCAACCCGAAGTTCGGGTTGAAGTCGTAGATCGCCTGAGCGCTCACCAGCTGCTCGCACGTCAAGGTGATCGGTGTGCCGACCGGAGTTTCAACCGGGTTGTCATCCGGTGCGGCGGTGGCAGGACCCGTTGGGGTACCGCTTGGCGTGCTCGTCGGCGTCCCGGTCTCGACGGGGGTGCTGCCGTCGGTACCGATGGGCACGCATCCGCTCAGGAGGAGCACAAGTGCGCCCCCACCGAGGCCAACTCGAACAGTTGAGCCGAACCACGAGGGAAGTTGCGTGTGCATGACACCATCATCGCCCCATGTGCGACGAGCGGGCGGAGCCACACGCGCAACTCGACTTCAACATGGGAAGGCCCGCGCCGGGCGTTGCCGGTACGCTTGACCATCGTGAATCCCGCCG
>CAZCOC010000104.1:0-5560 GCA_964500075.1 uncultured Salinibacterium sp. | reverse complement strand
AGCTATCGCGCTGCTCCAGCCAGCGAACCGGATGTGATCTTTCCGGCTGGGTCGACGATCAGGCAGATAATCTCTCGGTCGCCATTCCCCCAGCTTGCGGCGGTTGGAAAGAAGTACGAGAAGTCGAAGACGGACTCGGCATAGCTGATGCCGACGAACGCCTCAAATTTCGCCTCACAGCCGCTGTCTGCTGCGGCGAAGATTGCATCGTCACCGGGGTAATCGCCATCGGCCATCTCGATGCTCGCGAATGCCTCACTATCGTGTGGTTCTGAACAGTCGATCTTGGGCACCGAACTGATCTCACCTTCAACTCCATCGTCGTTGAGGCAGTCACCGACCGCGACGCTGAAGACATCAGAGTCAACACCGTCGGCAGGGTTCGAGTCGACGACGTTGGAGGGAATCAAGCTGCAACTGGCGAGAGAAACGCCAGCGACAGCGGCAAGGACGATGGCCAGCGTACGGCGGCGAAGGCCGCTGTGGGTGTTCGACATGAAAGCGCCTTTCTCGGCTCAACTCAAGAATGGCGAGGTCAGCCATTCGACGTGAAATGTAGCAGGAATCTCCAGCATATCGGGGCTGGGTCTTTGATGGCGCTTCGCAACGGTGGCTGGTACACGAGTGGGTAATCCCGCGGTTCGCTATCGCGCAGCTCCAGCCAGGGAGCCAGAGGTGAGAGTGCGCTCGGGGTCATTGATAATGCAAAGTATCTCGCGGTCGCTGAGCGCCCAGCTTTCAGCCGACGGAAACAATATCCCGAAGTCGAGGACCGACTCCTCCCAGCTAAGCCCAACGAAGGAGCCGTACTCCGCGTGGCAATCGGTGTCCGCTTGAGCGAGGACAGCGTCTTTACCGGGAAAGTCGCCGTCGTCCATCATGATGCTCGCATAGACCTCGCTCTCATGCGGCTCGGCACAGTCAACGAAGGTCACCGCACTTACCCCTCCCTCGTAATCGCCGTTGAAGCAGTCGCCGACCACGAGAGTGTAGACGCTGCTGTCGACCGTGTTGCCGGGCAGCAAGCTGCAACCGGCGAGGGCAATTCCAGCGATAGCGGCGAGCAGGATGGCTAGCGTTCGGCGGCGAAGGGTGTGGTCGGTGTCAGACATACAGTTGCTCTTTTCGGTTCAGCCTAGGAAAGGAGAGATTTTTCAACCAGGAACGCTATAACCCGGTTGATCATATCGAAGAAGAGTCCGTTTCAGGGGTTGGGAACGCAGCTGTTACGTGAGCGTTACTGGCTAACCCTGAGGGCGTTGAGCAGCGAATCATGCAGTACACCGTTGGACGCAAGTGCACTGCCGTGCCACGGCCCGGCCGCGCCGTCGATCGAAGTGAATCGTCCGCCCGCTTCTTCGATGATGGGAATGAGCGCTGCCATGTCATATGGCTGCAGATCGAACTCGCCGACGGCATCGATGGAGCCCTCAGCCAACAGCATGTACGACCACATGTCTCCGATCGCACGTGCTCGCCAGACCAGGCGGGTCAGCGCAATAAGCGTATCGAGTCGGCCAACACCGTCCCAACCGGCGAGATTGTTGTAGCTCAGCGAGGCGTTTGCGAGATCGTTGACGGCACTGACCCGGATGTCCCGGGGTTCGTGCCCTGCTTCGTGCGCCCACGCACCGTGGCCACGGCCAGCCCACCAGCGTTTTCCGAGCGCCGGCGAGCTCACGACACCAACAATTGGCACCCCATCGATAGCAAGGGAAATCAGTGTGCCCCAAATCGGCACGCCGCGCAGAAAGTTCGCCGTACCGTCAATCGGGTCAATGATCCACTGCCGTGGTGAGGTGCCAGCTAGGCCGTACTCTTCTCCGAGGATTGAGTCGCTCGGCCGCTCCGCTGCTAGGCGATCGCGAATCGCCCGCTCGACGGCCTGGTCGGCATCGGTCACCGGGGTGCGGTCTGGCTTCGTCGCGACGACAAGGTCAAGCGCCCGGAACCGTTCCAGCGAGATCAGGTCTGCGTCTGCCGCAAGCGATCGCGCGAGCGCGAGGTCATCTGCAACGCTGAAGTCTCTCACCCGCCAACGCTAGCCGAGTTGTCACGAACGTATCGGGTCATCAGCAGGCCTTCGCACTCAAGCACGTGAGCAAGTCGAAGCCGATGCGGCATCCTCGCCGCGTCGAGCTGGGTGATCCGTGGGCCAAAGCCGCCCTCGAGGGTCGGGCTCAGACTCATGCAGAGTTCGTCGACAGTGTTCGCGGCGATCATCGTCCCGAGCAGCCGCGGCCCTCCCTCGCAGAGCACTTGCGCGTAGCCCATTGCATCGAGCGCGTCGAGCGCGAGCACGGCGTCAAACGCATCGCTTCCGCACGTGACAACATCAGCAACCTCAGAGAGGCGGCCGCGCGCTGCACGGTCTGACTGGCCGATGGTGAGCACGATCGGGCGAGTCGGCGCATCC
This sequence comes from uncultured Salinibacterium sp., assembly GCA_964500075.1. Lineage (GTDB taxonomy): Bacteria > Actinomycetota > Actinomycetes > Actinomycetales > Microbacteriaceae > Rhodoglobus. The sequence continues at coordinate 3,144 of CAZCOC010000104.1, read as the reverse complement.
GCAAATACTGCGCTCGCCGCATCGAGGTCCAGTGAAGCAGACACGATGGCAAGCGTCGGATGCTCGGCTCGGCCGTGCGCTCGACGCGACGCCGCGGCATCCGCCCTCAACCGCAGCGCACCGTACCCCTCTGTTCGTAGAGTTCCGGCGCCGACGAGCACGACGTCGCTGAGCTGCCTGAGCAAGTCGAAGACACGCTTATCGGCTGCCGTGCCGAGCCCTCCCGACAGCCCGTCGACCGTTGCAGAACCGTCGATGCTAGCGATCATGTTTGCACGCACCCAGCGTGACCGAGCCGAAAGAGCCACGGGTGCCGAAGGTGCCGCATCAACCGCTCGCGTCGAGTACAGCGCGAGCAGCGCGTCGTCGCTGAGCGCACGCTGCGCAAGTGGGTACAGCAAGTCGATGACCACCGCGTTCACGCGTTCGCCTCACCGAGATTGTGGATGGCGTTGGCCGGCTCCCGCCACCCCAGAATCGCCTCGACCATGCGCATGGCATCAACGGACTCTGGCACGTTGTGCATGCGCACGATGCGGGCGCCGAACAGCGCGCAGGCGGTCGCGGCGACAAGTGACCCAGACAGCCGTTGCGACTTCGCCCGCTCGAGCGTTTCGCCAATGAAGTCCTTATTCGAGACCGCGGCCAAAGTTGGAAATCCGAGCGCGGCGATCTCGGCGAACCGTCTTGTCAGTTCGAGCGTGTGCAGCGTGCTCTTGTTGAGATCGTGGCCCGGGTCGAGCACTAGTCGTTCCTCTGGAATCCCGCGTGACATCGCGAACTCAACCCGATCTTGCAGGAACCCCGACACATCCCAGATGACATCCCGGTACTGTGGCCGCGCATACTGCTGCCGCGGCTTGGCGAGACTGTGGGTGATGACGAGGCTCGCTTCGCTGTCGGCGACTACATCGGCCATTCTGGGGTCGTGGATGCCCGTGGTGTCGTTCACGACGCTGGCGCCGGCCGCAATCGCCGCTTGCGCCACTTCGGGGCGGAAGGTGTCGATGGAGATGACCACATCGCTGCGTTCCGCGACACCTGCGATGACCGGGATGACCCGGTCGAGTTCGTCCTCGGTCGCAAGTTCTGGCCCTGGCGCAAACTTAACCCCGCCGATGTCGACCCACTCCGCGCCATGTTCTGCCGCGAGCACGGCGGCATCGATTGCCGCATCGAGTGCGAAGGTGCGTCCGCCGTCGTAGAACGAGTCCGGAGTGCGGTTGATCACGGCCATCACCACGATCTGGCGGGAAAAATCGAAGTCGTGACCACCGATCCGCCGGCGCGGGTGCCGGATCGGCGGTAGCACGAAGCTCACCGCGCCGCCCGCCCGCCAGCCGGAGTCACGAGGGTTTCCAGCAGGCGCTGCAGCGAGTCGAGCCGAAGTTCACCGATCGAGCCGAGTTCGCCGGCCTCGTCTGCCTCGATGATCGCGCAGTCGGGGGAGTCTGGCAGATGCGTGCAGCCACGCGGGCAGTTCTCGGCGATCGTCGCAAGATCAGTGAACGCCGAGAGGATCTTGTCGGTGTCGACGTGGCCGAGACCGAACGACCTGACCCCTGGCGTATCGACGATCCAACCGGTGCCGATTCGATACGAGATCGTCGACGACGAGGTATGCCTGCCGCGCCCGGTCACGTCATTGACACGCCCGACCGCGCGCTGCGCCTCCGGCACGAGTGCGTTGACCAGCGTGGACTTTCCGACCCCTGAGTGCCCAACTGCCACGGTCGTGTGGCCATCGAGAGCCTCGCGGAGGGCATCAAGCGGCACGGCACCCTCACGGCTCAGGAAGGTGAGCACGTCGAGTCCGGCAAAGTTCGCGAGGAACTCGGCTGGGTCAGCAAGATCGGTCTTGGTGATGCACAGGATCGGCGCAATGCCGGCGTCGTATGCCGCCACGAGATACCGGTCCACGAGTCGCGGCCGCGGTTCTGGGTTGGCCGCGGCAACGACGATGAGCATCTGGTCCGCGTTGGCGACGATGATGCGTTCGACAGAGTCGGTGTCGTCGGCGCTCCTTCGAAGCAGTGTCTCGCGCGGCCTGATTCGAACGATTCTGGCAAGGGAGCCGTCTTCGCCTGAGGTGTCACCGACAAGATCGACTCGGTCACCGGTCACAACCGAGACTTTGCCGTCTTGATTGCGGCCGAGTTCGCGTGCTCTGGTCGCTACGAGTTGGCGTTCGCTCGGCAAATTTTCGTCGACCCAGACACCGTAGCGGCCCCGGTCGACACTGAACACCCGACCGCTCAGCGCATCCTTGTGCTCCGGCCGATTCTTGGACCGCGGCTTATTGGCTTTCGGGTTTGGGCGCACCTTGGCCGCCGATTCGTCGTACTCGTCGTACTCGCCATCCTCGTCGTTCTCGGTGAGCCAACTCATCCGACTATGCGCCGCCGAAGGTGGGGTTCTGCGGGCGGTCAGTAGTTCCTAGCAGACTGCCGGTCCACAGCTCAACGAACTGCGGCAAGGTCTTGGCGGTCGTCGCGATGTCGTCGATCTCGATGCCTGGCACGGCAAGCCCGATGATCGCCCCGGCCGTCGCCATGCGATGGTCTTCGTAGCTGTGCCACAGTCCGGCATGGAGCGGCGCCGGATCCAGTTCGAGTCCGTCTTCGAGTTCTCGAACTTTGCCGCCGATCCCGTTGATCTCGGCCGCAAGGGCTGCCAGTCGATCGGTTTCATGTCCGCGCAAATGTCCGATGCCGGTTATCCGGCTCGGGGTGCTTGCGAGGGCCGCGATGGCGACGATGGCTGGAGCAAGTTCCCCTCCTGTGCTCAGGTCGACATCGATCCCTGGCAAGGTTGTACCGCCGAGCAATCCAGCGCCACCGTCGATGGTCAGCACCCCGTGCTCGCGTGAGACACCTGCCCCAAAGCGCGTAAGCAGGGTTTCGAGGTGCGCTCCCACTTGAGTCGTTGCATCCGGCCAGCCCTCGATTGTGACGGTGCCGCCAGCGATGATTGCGGCAGCAAGAAAGGGGGCCGCGTTCGAGAGATCGGGCTCGATTTCCACCGTGCCACCAGCAATTGGCTGAGGTTCCACCACCCAGCATCCAGACTCAGGGTTCTCGACGCTCACCCCACGAGAAGCGAGGCACGCGATTGTCATCTCGATGTGCGGGATGCTCGGCAGGC
>CAZCOC010000103.1:0-5620 GCA_964500075.1 uncultured Salinibacterium sp. | reverse complement strand
GCAACGCCTTGGCCTTCTCGGGGTCGTAGCCAAACACCGGCGCACTCGCGTCGAAACCGAGCAAGCCCTCCGGATAGAAGTGACCGTTCGGCACGTAACCGAATATGGCCGCGGCCTCCTTATCGAAGGCGTAATTGACCGCTTGGCGCACTCGAATATCATCGAACGGCGCCTTGGAAAGATCGAGCTGCCAGTAGGTGAGCGAGAAGGAACTCCACTCCTTGAAGCGCGTCGACTGCTCGGCGTCTTGCTTGATCCGCGGAATAGCGGACGTCGGCACTTGGAAGGTGAGGTCAGCCTCGTTCTTCGCCACCGAAAGGTAGGCGATGTCCGCTGACACGTTCCAGCGATACTCGACCTCGTCGAGGTAGGGCAGGTCGTCGCCGTAGACATAGCCTTCGTAGCGCTCCGCGATGACGATGCTTTGGCCGGAGTCCCAAGACTTCAGCTTGAATGGCCCGGAGCCGATGGGGTTCTCCAACCACTTGTCGCCGAGGCGCTCTACCTCCTCCCTCGGCAGCACGTAGAACGGGGGGATGCCGACCACGCCGAGGATCGTGACGTCTGGCTTGGTCAGCTTCATGACGAGGGTCGTGTCATTCTCGGCGATGATGCCCGAGATCTCGGACGCGCTCCCGTCGACGAACTCCGCGTGGCCCTCGACCGAGGCCAAGAACCCCTGCACCCACGAGCCGATCTCACTCGATGTCGAGCGCTCGAAAGTCCACTTGAAGTCCTCCGCTACGACCGTGCGACCGTTATGGAAGGTGACGTTGTCGCGAAGGGTGAACGTGTAGGTCAGTCCGTCGTCCGACAGGTCCAGGCTCTTGGCGATGTCGAGCTGCGGCTCGGCGTTGGGACCGTAGAACGTCAGCCCGCGGAAGAAGTTCTGGAGCCCGTAGTAGTCGCCGACGCCGTAGGCGAGCGGGGGGTCGTACGTGAGTGTCGTATCGGGCCACAGGGTAATTCCGCGACCGCCGCGCACACCGCCCTGCCAGGGCGGGCCGGGGATGTCTGCGTTTGAACCGACGTTAGGGACCCCGCTCGGGCCGCCGGTGCCGCCCTCGGGCGTGCAGGCGGCGAGGGTCGCAGCGGCGCCAGCCACACCAGCGACCTGCAGGAAGCGCCGCCGGGGCAGCGCATGCGCGTTGATCGCCTCCCAGGCCGAGGCGATCTTCGAAGATTCGTTCATCAGTTCTCTCCTTTGAGTTATGCGAAGTTGCGTTTCTTGGTGGTGCACCCGCCCGGGCGGGCGGGGGGCTCGGTCAGACGGCGATCGGCTAGAACACTCCGTACTTCTCCCAAACGTCGTGGATGTGCATCCCGGCGATCAGGTCATCTCGGGCGCCCTGCTCGAGGGGCTTCTTCTTCGATACGAGCTCGGCCACCTCGTGCACCATGGCGGCTGGCACGAAAATGATGCCGTCGCGGTCGGCGACGACGAGGTCGCCCCTGTGCACGAGCACGCCCGCGAACTCCAAAGGGAACCCGTGGGCGTCAACCCGAGCTCGCGCCCTCGTGTCGAGCGGCGAGGTGTCCGAGGCAAACACGGGGAACCCGAGTTCCTCGATTTGGCGGGCGTCACGGATGCAACCGTCAACGACAACGCCGACTGCGCCGCGGCCGATCGCACCGCAGGAGAAGAGCTCTCCCCACGCAGCCGCGCGGCTGCCGGAGTCAACGGCGTAAACGCCGACGTCGCCAGGGGACATCGAAGCGAGCGCTTCCATTTCGCCTGTGTATGGTTCGTCCGGTTCGGCGTGATCCTCGATGACGCTTACCGGATAGGCCCTTCCGACGATCCTCGCACTGGGGTACAGCGGCTTGACCCTCGAATCGGCAGTCTGGTCGCGCAGGCCGAGCGCGTCGAGAGCATCGGCAATCAGGGCGCTCGTTGCGTCCTTGAGGGCGGCGGGTACTGTCTCAGTCACCGAGTACCCACCCCTCGATGAGACCGATCGGCAGGTCCGGCAGGTCTGGTGGCTCTTCACCCTCGATCGCGCGAAGAATCCCGAAGTCGGCGCCGAGGTGCGTCTGCTGCACCTGATCGAGATAGATTGCGCCCCAGCCCCGGCGGTAGTGACGCTTGGTCGGCGGTCGCTCGGAAATGCGTCGAGCGATCTCCTCATCGCTGATCTCAACCTCAAGCAGACCGGCCTCGACGTCGAGACGTATCATGTCGCCGGTTTGCACGGCCGCGATCGGACCGCCAATAGCGGCCTCAGGGGACACGTGCACGATCATCGCTCCGTGCGATCCGCCCGAGATACGCGAGTCCGAGATGCGGACCATGTCTTTGACACCCTGGGCGACCAACTTGCCGGGAATCGGGATGTGACCCCATTCGGGCAGGCCGGGCGCGCCGACTGGCCCGCCGCCCTTGAGCACGATGATGTGCTCGGAGGTAATTGGAAGGTCCGGGTCGTCCAGTTTTTCGTTCAGTTCATACACGTTCTCGAAGACGAACGCCGGGCCGTAGTGCGTGAAGAGCTCCGGGTCTGCCGCACTTCGCTTCATCACGGCACCGTCGGGCGCGAGGTTGCCCTTGAGAACGGCGATCGCGCCGCACGGGTTGATCGGGTTGGAAGACGGACGGATAACCTCATGGTCGAGCGACCGGCGACCCTCGAGGTTCTCCCCGATGGTCTTGCCGTTGACCGTCATAGAGTCGCGGTTGAGTAGCGGTGCCATCTCTGCCATGAGAGCCTGTACGCCACCCGCGTAGAAGAACCGTTCGAGCAGATGCTCACCAGAGGGGCGCAGGTTCGCGAGCACCGGAATGCCCTTCTCCGCTGCGAAGTCATCGAGGGATAGCGGCACCCCGAGACGGCCAGCGATAGCGAGCAAGTGGATGACCGCGTTCGTCGACCCGCCGATTGCCATGATCACCCGGATGGCGTTCTGGAACGCGTCTTTGGTCATGATGTCGCGGGGACGCACACCAGCCTCTGCGAGTTCCACCGCTCGACGCCCGGATCGTTCGGCGAGGACCAGCCGTCGGGAGTCAACGGCTGGAATGGCGGCATTGTCCGGAAGCGCGATGCCCAGCGCCTCACCGGCCACCGCCATCGACATCGCCGTTGCCATCTCCATGCAATGGCCGACGCTTCGGCAGAGGGATGACTCGAACTCGCGGTACTCCTCTTTACTGACCTTTCCCGCCCGAACGTCATAGCTGACGCGCCAGAAGTCGGTGCCGGAGCCCGCTTCCTTGCCCTGCCAGTTGCCCACGAGTGCGGGACCACCGGTAACGAGTATCGCAGGCACGTTGGCGCTGGAAGCCCCCATCAGTAAGGCTGGCGTCGTTTTGTCGCAACTGCCGAGCAGCACGACAGCGTCAAGGGGGTGGGCATGGATGCTCGACTCAACGTCCATGGCCGCGAGCTGGCGATACATCATCGCGTTCGGCTTCATTAGCGTTTCGGAGAGCGAAAGTACAGGGAACTCCAGCGGCAGGCCGCCGGCCTGGAGCACCCCACGCTTAGCGGCGTCGGCAAGTTGGCGGAGGTGCACATTGCAACCTACGAGTTCGCTCCACGTATTTGCGATGCCGATGATCGGGCGGTTGAGGAGCGCTTCGTCGGAAAAGCCGTTCGGCTTGAGCCACGCACGGTGATTGAAGCCGTTGATGTCGTCCCCGTCGAGCCAATAGCTGCTGCGGCGGCGGCGAGGCTTCGACTCGACCGGGGGGTCGTCGCTCACTGGCATGTGGCAGGCTCCATTGCTTCGTTGTGTCGTCGTACGTTCGTACTATAGGGTCAGAATCCGACGACCGTCAATGACAGATTGGTAACGGATGACGAACAGTGAAGCTGTGCACCCCCGGTTTCGGCGCAGTGCGCTTTTTAGTGGGCTTCAGTGGGTGACCGAGAGTGCCAAGTATGAAGGCACAAAGTCGGACATGCATTGGCTGGCGTGGACCGAGGATGACGAGCTGTTCAGCGTCGACGATGACGGCCAGAACTTCGGCAGCCCGTGGAACTTTGCCAACCTGCTGCGCGTGGACGGTGCGCCGCCGCATCATGTCGTAAGCCTTGTGAGCCAGTTCCCCGAGCTGGTGCGCTCCGAGAACCCCCAGTGTCGACGCTATGTCGACGGCGCGCTCGCAGTGGGCAACCGCATCTATGTCGCCGCGTACGACTACGACGACCTCGTGCCGAGCTTCCCGGTGGGACATGGCCAACTCGACTGGATCTCGCCGAACGGCGGCGTGGCCGGCCTCATGTACTCTGACGACCGCGGGAAGACGTGGCAGAACGTGCCGTCAAAGGATGCTGGCCCGGACGAGTACTTCCTCGGGCCGCGATTTGCCGGTCTGGCGTTCGTACAGTTCGGGCCCGGCGCCACGTCGATCCCACAACAGCATGGAGACTACGTCTACGCCCTCTCCAACGACGGCAACTGGGAGACCGGCGACCATATTTTTCTCGCCCGCGTGCCTCGCGACACGGTCGCCGACCGTAATACCTGGGAGTTCTTCGCCTCCCCGGGCGAAGGCGCTCTTCCAGTTGACGAACCCATTTGGACTGGGGATGAGAACAAATCCCGCCCCATCCTTCGCGACCCAGGCCGCATCGGCCATCCCACCATGACCTATAACCCGGGCATAGGGCGGTTCTTGCTCAGTTACTCCACCGACTCTGTCCCCCACACCTTCAACACTCCCCGCGAGGTTGCCGAGGCGACCTGGGTGAAGCGGACCGAACTGCTCCTCTTCGAAAGCCCAACACCATGGGGCCCGTGGGGACTGATTCACCACGATGATGCCTGGGAAACCCCACACACGCCGTACCTGCCCCAGATCCCCGGCAAGTGGTTGGATGCGGATGGCGCGGGCGGCTGGATGATCTTCTCCGGCGACTACGTCAACCACACAGGTGAAGACGACTACTACGGCTTCATGACCCGACGATTCACCCTCACCCCCAAGTCGTGAGGTCGGCCGCCGGGCGTTCAGCGGGGATCAGGCTTGTGGCCCGGCTTGAACGCCTGGCCGCCGAGCGAGAGTCCGGTGATCTTCGGCGGCGGCGCAGGCCGGAGTGTTTCGACGACCTCCGCAATCGGGTCGTTGCCATCCTCGAGCAGGGCCTCGCGGATGATGCGCCGAGGGTCGTATTGACTCGGATCGAGTTTCTTCCAGTCGACGTCAAAATCGGGGCCGAGTTCCTCTACAGCACGCACCTTGGCCTCACCGACGAGACCCTTGAGCCGCTTGACCAGCCGGCCCAGCTGAAGTGCGTAGTGGGGCAGGCGGTCCGGGCCGAGGATGAATATTGCGATGACCCCCAGAATCAGCAGCTTGTCCATCGTTAGACCACCCATGAGCACACTCTAAAGTAACTATTCGCACTTTCGTACGATTATTTTCACGTATGTGGGCACCGTGCCCGCTAGTCGCCTGCCGCCGATGTAGATCGCATGAGATGCAGCGCACGACACACCCCGAAGTTCTGACCATTGGCGAGACGATGGTTCTGGTTGCCCCTCTCGTCGCGGAGGCACTCGAAATAGCTAAACTCTTCCGCCTCGAAGCCGGTGGCGCAGAGTCGAATGTTGCCGTGCAGCTTGCCGCGCTCGGGTTCCGCAGCGGCAGCCATGACGCCCGATACGCTCAAGCGCG
>CAZCOC010000102.1:0-5685 GCA_964500075.1 uncultured Salinibacterium sp. | reverse complement strand
TGCTCGCGATCGGCTGGCTGCTCGGCGGCAACGTCGGCATCGGAACGCTCGCCTTTGCGCTGCTCATTGGGCCCATGGTTGGTGTGACGATCCCGTGGCTGATGGTGCCAGCCGCGCGCGAGCGAGGTGAGCACGTCACTGCGCCGCCCAACTAGCCCTTCTCAGCATTGCCAGCGTTGTTTATGATGCTAGTCAAGAAGGGGGGCGGGCCCCGCCAAGCTCTCGCCAATGAACTGGAGCGAGACATGGGGCTGTTCGACTCGATCAAGAAGGCGTTTGATTCCGGCGGGATAGCCGTCGACGTTGACGCTCCGAAGACCTTTCGGTGGGCGGACGGTACCCTTCCGGTGACCGTCACCATTACCGGTGACGACGAGCATCCGCGAACCGTTACGGCAATTGAGCTGGAACTTGCGGAGGAGCCGTCCGGGACGGCCGAGGAGCGCAGTGCAGCGCGCCGACACAACGGCGGGATCAAGCAGACGTTCGAGCAGTCGCTGGTTCTCGGGGCTGGCGAGACGGCGACCGTCGAACTTGCCTTCGCGCTCAACCCCGTCGCCGCGATCGAGAACGCCTCGGACGAGGCGGTGCCGGAGTGGCTCAAGGCGGTTGCTGGCGCAGCAAATGTGCTTGCCGATGTGACCCGCGACACGCCCTGGTACCGACTCGAAGCAACGCCGGTCGTTGACGGCTTCTCGGCCCGCAAGTCCTCATCGCAGCGCATCAAGAATCTCCGCCCCGGCGAGTGGGGCGACGGGGAAGGCGTTAGCTCCTCGATAACCTTCAGCTAACGCGCTAGCCCTTCTCCGCGCCGCCGGTGGTGTTCATGATGCGTTTCTGGAAGACGAAGAACAGGACCGCGACCGGGATCGTCATGAGGACCGCTGCAGCGAGTTGCAACGGGAACTGGTTGCCAGATCCCAACTGACCAGACACCAGCGAGGCGACGCCGGTCGTGAGTGTGTTCAGTTCTGGGCTCTGCCGCGACACGATGAAGTGCCCGAGCCCATTCCACGAGCCCTGAAAGCTCAGGATGAACAGGGTGATCAAGGCCGGGCGCGCCATCGGAAGCACAATCGTCCAGTAGGTGCGAAAGGTGCTCGCGCCGTCGATTCGTGCGGCCTCCTCGACGCTCACCGGAATGGAGTCGAAGAACTGCTTCATGATGAAGACACCCGCAGCGGTTGAGAGCAGCGGGATGATCATGCCCCCGTAGGTGTCATAGAGGCCCAGTTGCTGAAGGATGAGGAACCGCGGGATTAGCAACACGACGCCCGGCACCGGGAGAATGCCGATGAACGCCGCGAACACAAAGGCTCGGCCCCGGAACTTCAAGCGAGAGAGCGCGTAGCCCGCGAGCGAGTCGAAGAACACCCGACCGACCGTGACGATCGTGGAGATCATCAGGGTGTTGCCGGCCCAGAGGGGGAACGGCACGTCGCCGAAGAGACGCTCGTACGCGGCAAAGGTGACTGTCTCAGGAATTAACCCCAAAGCATCCTGCGTTGCCTCAGCATCGGTCTTGAACGATGCCGCGATCGAAATGATGAACGGGTAGATGTAGCTCAGCGCCAGACCAATCAGGACCAGGTAGCTCAGCAGGATGCCCGTGCGGGCGCGCCCTCCGAGGGTGCGGCGGCGTTTTGGGCGGCGCGGCGCAACCTGCTTTGGCGCTTCGACAGTGACGGTCACGGGGTACCTCCGGGGTTTCCGGGCGTCGGCGTGACAGCGACCCGGGGCTTGAGCGGGTTGGGCGGGAGCGCGGCCTTCCGACCTGCGCGGGGAAGCCGCGGGTCGCGCTCGGCCAGAAGCCAGCGCTGAAGCAGGGTCAGGACGATGATGAATACGAACAGGATGAACGCAATCGCCGCGCCCTGTCCCCACTCAAGGTCAACGAACGACGATCGGTATGCAAGGAATGCGGGTGTCGAAATCGTGCCCCCAGCGGAGGTGTCGCCGAGGATATAGATCTGGTCGAATACCTGCCAAGAGCCAATCAGTCCGAGCGTCAGCACCGTGAATAGCGTGGGTCGAAGCATCGGGATCGTGATCGAGAAGAACTTACGAGCCGGGCCAGCGCCATCCATGAGAGTGGCCTCGTCGATCTCGCTGCCGATGCTCTGCAGCGCGGCAAGGAACAGCAGCATGAACGTGCCAGATGTCGTGAAGATGGCGAGCATGATGAGCGAGCTCATGGCGACCGACGGCCCGGCGATCCATTCCCAGCCCGAGATCCCGAGGAAGCCGGGCTCGGCGAGCACACCGGCGGGCTCAGTGATTCCCGCCGTGCTCAGCAGTCCGTGGATGATGCCGGTTGAGTCGTTGAACCAGTCGGGCCCGTCGATACCGAAAGCACCGATTACCGCGTTCACTGCGCCGGACGCGGTGAACAAGAACTGGAACACGATCACGATCGCCACGGTGCTCGTGACGGACGGGAAGTAGAAGGCGGTGCGGAAGAACCCGCGGCCGCGCAGCACTGCGCGGTTGACCTGCACGGCAAGCAGCAGGGCGATGATCGTCTGGAGCGGCACAACGAAGAGCACGTAGTACAGATTGTTGCGCACGGCGATGCCGAAGTTCTTCTGGTCGAGACCGGTATCGGTAGTGATCGCCGCGTAGTTCTCAAGCCCTACAAAGTTGACGCGCGGGTTGAGGGGCGACTGAAATCCGTTCCAGTCGCTGAAGCTCACCCAGAGGGCCAGCATGATGGGGATCACAAGGAAGACGACGGTGATCACGACCGCGGGGGCGATGAAAATCCACCCCTCGCGGGCCTCGCCGCCGCGGATTCCTCCGCGGCGGCGAGGCCGTGCTACAGCGAGGGCCACAGTGGTTATCCGTTCGCCTCGTCGAACGCAGCCTGCAGGTTCGCCTGCAGTGTTGCGAGCAGGGCCGACGGGTCAGCGGTTGCGATCCCCTCGAGCTGCGTGTTGAAGTCGGCGACTGCAGCGGATGCACCCTGGAAGGAGACTGGACTGACCGCCGACGCGACACCGGCCACGAAGGCGGCATTCTCTGGGAACTGGTCGGCATACGCGGCCGAAGCAGCAACAGTCGACGGGATAACCCCGAACGCGTCCGCGAAGGCGAGCTGCTGCTCGTCACTCGTAAGGAACTCAACCAGGCTCAGCGTGGCGTCCCGGGTTTCCGAGCCGACCGGCATACCCCAGCAGGTGCTGAAGGCGAACGTTGACGGACCGGCGGGGCCGGCTGGCAGCTCGACCGAAATGAACTTGCGGTCCGGGAAGTCGTTCTCGTCGTACTTCGTGCGCCAGCTCAGGTCTGGTCGGCGCTGGACGGCACGATCGGTTCGCGCCCGATCCACGGTGTGTACTACTCCGATCTGCGGGTGATCTCGAGGCTCGACGTGCGCATTGCCGGGGCAGCCCCTGAGGTGATCGCTACTGCGCCTGATGGCGCTGACACGTGCACGTTCACCTCCATCGTGCGCTCCATCGATGATGACACCCCGGATCCGGGGATCATCGCGACGCGACGGCGGGTGGCCACCCCTGACGGCGTTCACGAGTCGATTGAACTGCGGTCGCGTTTGGGGCATCCGCTGGAGGTAGAGATCGTGGTGAACGTGACACCGGACAGTGCCCCGCTCGACCGCATCAAACTCGGCACGAACGGCGCTCACCAGGCACCTACGGTAAAAGTTTCGGGCACCACGGCGAGTTGGACCAGCAACGCAGTGCATGCGAGCGTCGTCGCGCTGGGCGCGCAGGTCAGTCTGAGCGGCGAAACGATCGAACTGCGTTGGATGCTCCCAGTGTCGGCAAGAGGCAGCGGGGGGGTCGCGTGGACTGTGACCGCCACCGACGATCACGCGGTCGTCGCAGGAGATCGGTCAGCGGTGCCGTGGACGACACCGGTCGTCACCGGCGACGAACGGCTCGAGCGCTGGGTGACCTCCGCTCTGAGTGACCTGGACGCGCTGCGTATGACCACGACGAGCGACCCGTCACTTGGCTTCGTTGCGGCCGGGGCACCGTGGTTCTTCACGCTGTTCGGGCGCGACTCGCTTTGGACGGCTCGCTTCATGCTTCCGCTCGGCACCGAACTGGCTTGGGACACCCTGCGCGTGCTCGCCGGGCTTCAGGGTTCTGCCATCGTGACCGACCGCGCGGAAGAGCCTGGCAAGATCATGCACGAGTTGCGCCGGAGCGTCATGCACGTCGACGGCGACTCTGTCTACCTGCCGCCGCTGTACTACGGCACCGTGGATGCCACCGCGCTTTGGGTGATCCTGCTCCACGACGCGTGGAAGTGGGGCCTCGACGACGCGAGTGTCGAGTCCCTGTTGTCGCACCTCGAGGCGGCGCTGAACTGGCTCCGCGACCACGCCGATGCTGACGGCGACGGACTGCTCGAGTATCTCGACGCCACGGGCCACGGGCTCGCGAATCAAGGCTGGAAGGATTCCGGAGACTCGGTGCAATGGCGTGACGGTGTCCTCGCGGAAGGTCCGATCGCACTGTGCGAAGTGCAGGCGTACGCGTACGAAGCAGCGGTCGGCGGTGCGGCCATACTCGAGCATTTCGGTCGCGACGCGTCTTCGTGGCGCGGCTGGGCAGCAGCCCTCAAGCAGAACTTTCGCGACAGATTCTGGGTCGATGACGCCGACGGCGCCTACCCCGCCATCGCCCTCGACGCCAAGAAACGCCGCGTCGACACGCTCACCAGTAACATCGGTCACTTGCTCGGAACTGGCCTAATCGACGCCGAGGAAAGCGCCCTCATCGCTCGACGCTTGGTCTCACCAGAACTCAATAGCGGCTTCGGGCTTCGCACGATGTCCACCGCGGAAGAGGGCTACTGGCCGCTGAGTTATCACGGGGGAAGCGTCTGGACCCACGACACCGCCATCGCGATTATGGGCCTGAGCAAAGCCGGGTTCCGGGACGAAGCCGGTGAACTGATCGATGGGCTGCTTGCCGCGGCATCCGCGTTCAGATACCGGATGCCGGAACTGCATTCTGGCGAATCGGCTGCAGTCACGAGTCGGCCGATTCCGTATCCAGCAGCGTGTCGGCCGCAAGCTTGGTCGGCGGCGGCGGCGGTCTCGGTCGTTGCGAGCGTGCTCGGACTCAGCGCGGATGCACAGAATGGGCAGCTCACCGCGAGCGCGGCGGGTCTCGACTCGCGGCTGAGCGTCGGAGGGTTTCAAGACGGTGGCTTTCACGATGGCGGGATACAGGTCGACGGGATTCAGTTCGCCGGTGAGGCGTACCGCGTCGATCGAACCGGGGTCACGAAGCGGCAGTAGTGCGCACGCTGGCGTCTCCGGCCCACCAACCGCGACGTCCCCCAACCGTTGCGAGTGCGGGATCGGGGTGTAGCGGGCGCGGCTGCGGGCGCGGCTACCCGACTGGCGCGAAGCCGACCGGCACGTAGAGGTCTTGCACCCGATCGCGGAGCGCGGTGTGGTCGTTCCTCGTGAAGATGCCGCAGGCATCCACTCGGCAGTCGAAGCCTTCGCCAACCGGGTCGCCAGCCTCCAGATAGGCCGTAAACGTGCCATCCGCTACTGAGTCGTAGCTGCGCGCACCGAACAGTCGCCAGGCAAAGTCGTCGTTGATCCAGTTGCTCGGGGCGAACTGTATGGTGCCCACGGCGACTTGCTGCTCTGACTGTTCTGGCACACCCCCGACACATGGGCCGGGCTTTTCGCCGGGC
>CAZCOC010000101.1:0-5701 GCA_964500075.1 uncultured Salinibacterium sp. | reverse complement strand
CGGAGGAACTGGCAGCAGCAGTGGCATTCCTTGCCAGCGACGACGCTTCGTTTATTACGGCCTCAACCTTCCTCGTTGATGGCGGCATTTCCTCCGCCTACGTCACTCCGCTCTGAGTTTGACGGCGCTTCAAGCACCGATCATGGCCGAACCGGGGGATGTTGGACTTGCCGACGAGGTGCTGTTTCGCCCGGTGCGCGGCGGCAACGTCTTCGAGGATACGGTTGCTCGCTTACTGCAGACGATCCGCCTTGGGATCGTGCAGCCGGGGGAACCGTTGCCTCCTGAGCGCGACCTCGCGACGCGCTTGAGCGTGAGTCGGGATACGGTTCGCGAAGCAATCCGCTCGCTATCCGACGCGGGCTACCTCGTCTCACGCCGTGGGCGGTACGGCGGCACGTTCGTCAATGACCCGCTCCCACAACCGCCGAGCGCGCACATTGTTGCTCTCAATGCGTCCGAGATCGACGATGTGCTCGGGCTGCGCGAGATCCTCGAGGTCGGAGCGGCGCGCAGTGCCGCTGGCCGCGAACTGAGTGCTGCCGAGCGCGAACTTCTTTGGACCCGCCTTCGCGAGACGACCGCGGCCCCTGTCGAGGACTACCGCCGGTTCGATTCTCGATTGCATCTCACGATCGGAGAAGTGGTCGGCGTTCCGTCGCTGGTCTCGCTCTTGGCCGACAACCGCTCGCGGGTGAACGCGCTGCTTGACGGTATCCCGCTGCTGTCGCGCAATATTGAGCACTCGAACCAGCAACACGAAGACATCGTCGTGGCAATTCTGACGGGAAACGTTGACCGCGCGGCCACCGCGATGCGCGAGCACCTTCAAGGATCCGCAGCGCTCCTGCGCGGCTTTCTCAGCTAGGGCTGGTCAGCGCCGAACACGCGCCGCGATAGCGCCTGCACATCACGGTCGAGCGCGTCGATTTTCGCGTTGGTCGAGTCGAATCGCGCCTTCACTTCGCCCTTGAAGCCGCTCACCTCGGAGCGAATGCCGTCGAGCTTGGCGTCCATCGCGTCGAACTTGCCGTCGAACTTCCCCTCGATGCGGTCGAACTTCCCCTCGATGCCGTCGAACTTCCCCTCGATGCCCTCGCGCAACCCCTGAATCGCCGAATTGATGGTGCGGTTGAAGCTCGCGGTCTGCACGCCAATGATCGAGAAGATTGCGGCGCCAAAGACCCCGATCAGCACCCAGATCTGCGGTTCGGTCAGTTCGATCACTCTCCTATTGTCGTCGATGACGCCACGTTATTCGCGACCGAAGCGAAACCCCGCTATGGCGACGGAATTGTGGAGAACTCTTGCGCGGCTTTCTCGTCTAAGGAGCTGGCGGCGCGACGGGCGGCGTTGTCGTGCGCTGCGGCTTGGTTGCGGCCGGTGCAGCCGGTGCCGCCGGAGCCGCCGGACCCGCGGGCGCCACGGGGCTTGCTGCTGCCACTGGCCCGGGTTGGGCGTTCACCACGGGGGCCTTGGGCGGGCGGTGCTTGGCGACGTAGATCTGGGCTGCTGTCGTAGCGATCAGGAGATAGCGCACAAGGATGAACAACAGGGCGAGGACGACCAGAAGCACGAATACTGACAAGAGGCCTTCGATCAGCCATCTGGCAACGCCGAACAATCCTCCGCCGAAGCGATCAGGTCCGTCGAGATCCATCATTCAGTCCTCCAACTTGGCGGACCCGTTCGAGTCCTTCACTACTGTTCCGACAGCGATGGCCACGGTCAAGCCCCAGCTAATCCACATCAGGGCAAGCCGCCAGTCGCGGGGCCCCTTTCTGGTCGCTTGCACGGTACCCCAGCCACCAAAGATTGCGCTGAGAAGTGTGGTGTTGAAGATGAGCCTGCGCACGGTGCCTCCTTGTAGGTACATCGACCACGTTACTGGCTGATGTCGCATCGCTGAGAATTCACCCAAAACTGACCGTTCGGACAGGCTGCTGACCGTTCGGTCAGCTACAGTCAAGCGGTGTCCAGCCACGAAGATCTCCGTATCATCGCGCTCGCCGAATTTGCGACCGCCGGGTACACCGCGACTTCCCTGCAACGCATTGCTGAACTGGCTGGCCTATCGAAATCGAGCGTTCTGTATCACTACGCATCGAAGGAAGCGCTCCTGGAAGCGGCGATTGGTCCCGCGATCGATCGAATGATCGAGATCGTTGGTCCGTTCGAGGGGGCTGACTTCAGTGACGAGGAACGAACCGAGTTTCTCGAAGCCTTCGTTGACCTTTTGTTGCAGTACCGCCTCGAAGTGCACATGTTCATCAATCAAGGCCCGTCGCTCGTTGATGTTCCCGTCATCGATCGCGCCAACGCCTTGGTGCTGCGTCTCGCCGAGTTCTTTTCCGCCAACTCATCGAGCCTCGAAGACAAAATGCGCTTTGGTGTCGCGCTCGGAGGTGCGGCGTACATGCTGTGCACCGTGCACACCCTCGACCTCCCGGTCGAACCGCAAGAGGAGATCAGGGCTGCTCTCCTGTCAATCATGGGCGAACTGCTCGCCTCCGTCCGCACCCGCTAACCGCCGCACGTCCTAACCGCCTCACAGCCCTGGAGTATCCGATGGCAACGCTTCTGTATCGACTTGGTCGCTTCTCGTATCGCCGACCGTGGCGCGTCATCTTGGTGTGGTTGATGCTGCTCGTCGGCATTCTCGGCAGCGGTATCGCGCTCGGTGGCCAGACCCAAGACTCGTTCGACATCCCAGGGACCGAATCGCAGGCGGCGCTCGACCGGCTCGAAGCGGTATTCCCGTCGGTAGCCGGCGCAAGCTCGCAAGTGGTGCTTGTCGCGCAGAACGGCGACACGGTGTTCGACGACAGCGCTGTCAAAGCAATCGATGAACTCGTTGCTGCCATTGGAGACATCAACGGTGTCAACTCGGCCGTTTCGCCGTTCAGCGAGTTCGCGGGCGAGGCCGTCACGGCCGACGAATCGATGGCAATTATCCGAGTGCAGTTCGACGGGCCAGCGGCCCAAGTCACCGACGAGACCCTTGCCGAATTGACGGCAACCGCGTCGATCGGTGAGGCGAGCAATCTGCGCGTCGAGTATGGCGGTCAGGTCTTTCAGGACACGAGCTTCGGGCTGACGGTCTCCGAGGTGATCGGCGTCGTCTTCGCTGGACTTGTGCTGTTCATTACCTTCGGGTCGTTGCTTGCTGCCGGGATGCCGCTCCTCACCGCCCTGATCGGTGTCGCGATCGCGTACGGCGGCATCGCGATCTACACCGCATTCGTGACGGTCTCAAGTACTGCGCCGCTGCTCGCCGTCATGATCGGCCTGGCGGTCGGTATTGACTACTCGCTGTTCATCCTGTCGCGCCATCGAACCCAACTCGCGCTCGGTGAGGACCCCCAAGAATCGGCGGCCATATCAGTCGGCACAGCGGGCACAGCGGTCGTGTTCGCCGGAGTCACGGTGATTATTGCGCTCCTCGGCCTGCTCGTGGTCGGCATCCCGTTCCTGAGCGTCATGGGGGTCGGTGCAGCGTTCGCGGTGTTCATTGCCATTGCGGTCGCAATCACGCTGCTTCCGGCGGTGTTGGGGTTGGCTGGATCGCGGCTGGTTCCGAAGGCCGGCTCCCGGGCATCCGCTCGTGCTATCGCGAGCCACGGAGCGACCGTCGAAGTCGACGAGCTCGGTGCCCTCGCGAGCAAGCCGAGCATGGGGCTTCGATGGGTGCGCGGCGTGATGAAGCGACCGATACTCGCGAGCATCGGCGTTGTCGCCATTCTCGGCACAATCGCGGTGCCAGCGCTGAGCTTGGACCTCAACGTGCCGAGCGGCGGGTCCCAGCCGTCCGGGTCGACTCAGCGTGAAGCGTACGACTTGATCACCGACGGGTTCGGGCCGGGGTTCAACGGACCACTTCTCGTGGCCGTCGACATCACCCAGACCGTCAACATTCTCGAAGACCTTCAGACGATCGGCGATCGGCTCGCAACCCTCGACGGTGTCGCGTCGGTATCCCCGGGCTTCCCAGACGCGGGGCTCGACACGGCGATCATCCAGGTCATTCCTGAAACAGCCCCGAATGACGCGGCGACCAAGACCGTCGTGCAGGAGATCCGCGACCTCGCTCCGGAGATTGAACGACAGCTCGACACTCCAATTGCGGTGACCGGTGCGACTGCGATCGGGATCGACATCTCGACGAGGCTCACGAACGCGCTTCTGCCATTCGGCATCGTCGTTGTCGGCCTGTCGATTCTGTTGCTCATGATGGTCTTTCGCTCGGTGCTCGTGCCAATCAAGGCGGCACTTGGCTTCCTCTTGTCGGTGTTCGCTTCCTTCGGTGTTGTCGTCGCGATCTTCCAGTGGGGTTGGTTCTCCGAGTTGCTCGACGTCGAGAACCCCGGGCCGATTCTGAGCTTCCTCCCGGTGCTGCTCATGGCAGTACTGTTCGGTCTCGCGATGGACTACCAGGTGTTCTTGGTTTCAGGAATGCGCGAGGAATTTGTCAAGACCGGGGATGCGAGATTCGCCATCGAGCGTGGATTCGCCGGGTCTGCTCGGGTTGTCACGGCAGCCGCGCTCATCATGTTCTTCGTGTTCTTCGCCTTTGTGCCGGAAGGCAGTGGCGAGATCAAGCCCATCGCACTCGGCCTTGCCGCCGGAATCGCCTTCGACGCCTTCCTCGTGCGCATGACGCTCGTGCCGGCACTCATGACACTGTTCGGCCGCGCTGCATGGTGGATGCCACGTTGGCTCGGTCGACTCCTGCCGAACGTCGACATCGAGGGCGAGCACTTGCGCGACCACCGCCAGGCGGTCGAATGGGCCGCTGGCGAACGCGACAGTGCCATCAGCGCCGACTATCTCGTCAGCGGAAGCGCCGAACACTCGATCGGCCCGGTCTCGCTGACGGTGCCACACGGCGCTCTGGTGGTCGCGAGCGGCGACGCTGTTGATCGCCGACTGCTCGCGGCGACCCTTGGTGGGCGACTGGCCCTTCGTGCCGGACGTGCCCAGGTAATGGGCCATCCGCTGCCGTCAGAGATCGACAGCGTGCGCAAGCGGGTCGCGCTTGCCGATATCGGTGGAACAGAGCGATCGGATACGACCGCGACGGTCGGTGAGCTGCTGGCCGAGCGAATCGAACTCACCGCGCCGTGGTTCCAGGCGTTTGCAACGCGCCGTCGTGCTGCCGGGTGGGTGGACCGAATAAACACCGTGCTCGGCGAAGTCACCGACGGTCGCGCGCAGCCCATTCAGGTTGGCTCGAGCCTGACGTCGCTACCGCAGCTCGAGCGTGCCGTCGCACTGTCGGCTGTCGCCATCGCCGAGAACACTCCGGTGATCATGCTCGACCAACTGGATGCGTTCGCTGACGCCGGTGACGAGTCCGCATTTTTCACCGCAGTTGCTCGACTTGCCGCTCCGACCACCACCGTCGTCGTCGGAACTCCGGTGCCGGCTCGCGCCCTCTCGACCGGCGACACCGGTGCCCGCGAGGTCGTCACGGTCAATCTCTACTCACTCTCGACAGAAGGAACCCTCCGATGAATTCCAGCGAACAACCGCGGTGGCGCAACCGCTGGGCCGTCGTGGCGCGCTTGGCTGCGCTGGCGCTCGTGCCGCTTGCAATCGTCGCACTCTTCGTCGGTGCTGTTGGGCAGACCGACTCAGCAATCGACCGCATACCGGCGGCGATTGTGAACGAGGATCGCCTCATCATGTCGACCGCAGCCGA
>CAZCOC010000100.1:0-5801 GCA_964500075.1 uncultured Salinibacterium sp. | reverse complement strand
AGGGGCCGACCAAGCGCTCGAATTGGCGGCCGGTGGTTGGCAGAGCGAGCAGGCCTGTCAGCTCGGCGACGGTGCGCGCGTCGACGAAACGCATCATGCCCTCAACACCGTTTCGGCGGCCGAGCCCCGACTTCTTCATTCCGCCCATTGGTGCGTCGACGCTCCCGAATGAACCCCGATAGCCCTCGTTGATGTTGACACTGCCTGTGTTGAGCTGGTCGGCGATGCGGTGTCCGCGACGCGCCGAGCCGGTGAACACGGACGCGTTCAGTCCGAACTCTGTATCGTTCGTAGCGGCAATCGCCTCGGCTTCGCTGTTAACGATTGTGACTGCCACCACCGGGCCAAACGTCTCTGTAGCGAAACACTCCATCGCGGGCGTGACGTCCGTGAGCACGGTCGGTTCGAAAAAGTACGGGCCGAGCTCGGGCCGCGGCTTGCCGCCGGCGAGTACCGTTGCGCCCTTCGCGACGGCGTCGCCAACCGTCGCGGTGACGCGCTCAAGCTGAGCGGCCGAGGTAAGGCTGCCGACATCCGTCGAGTAATTGAAGGCGGAACCCAGGACTAAAGCTCTGGTCCTGCGCGCAAACTCGGGGATAAACACCTCTGACACACGTCGGTCGACGTAGATGCGCTCGATCGAGACGCACAAATGCCCCATCGATGTGAAGCAGGCGTAGACCGCTTTGCGCGCAGCATCCATCGGGTCCGCGTCGTCTAACACGAGCATGGCGTTCTTGCCGCCGAGCTCAAGCGAGACGCCGACGAGTCTTGCCGCGGCGCGCTGGGCGACCCGGATGCCGGTTGGCGTCGAGCCGGTGAAGCAGACGTAGTCTGCGGCATCCACGACAGCATTGCCGACGATCTCACCAGGGCCGACGACGATCGCCCACAGCGCCGCCGGCACGCCGGCGTCGATGTAAACCCGACGAGTGGCGAGCATGCTGAGGGTTGTCTGGTTGTCGATCTTCTGCACGACGCCGTTGCCGGTCGCGAGGGCGGGAATCACATCCATGACGCCGAGCGAGACGGGGTAGTTCCACGGCGTGATGACCCCGACAACTCCCTTCGGCTGGTAGCTCACGCGAGTCTTGGTCACGAGCGGCACCGCGGCTCGGCGCCGCTTGGTTGCAAGCACGCGGTGGGTTGAGAGGGCGTAGTACCGAGTGACGGATGCCGAAATGGATACCTCTTCAAAGGCCTGGCCGCGGGTCTTGCCGGTCTCGGTCTGCAGCAAGTCGAGAATCAGCTCCTGTCGCTCCAGCAGCAGATCATGGGCCCGCAACAGCACGGCGCGACGGTGACGGAAGCCTGCTGCGAGCCAGGCGCGCTGCGCGACGCGAGCGGCGCTTGCCGCCTGCGCGACATCATCCGCTGTGCTCTGCGGCAAATCGTGCAGTACCTCGCCCGTGAACGGCGCGATCACTGCGACGGTCTCCCCAGAAGTCGCGGTTAGGTCGTGCACAAGCTCAGCGCTGAATTCGATTGTCGGGGCGTGTATTGCCATCGTGACAGCCTACGACTGTTGCAGTCGAAGTTGCCGGACCGCTACCTCGTGTATTGCGCGACGACGGCCGTCGCCTCGGCTCGCAAAGAGTCGACAACCAAGCGAACGGATGGCCGCTCGGCGCGATCCGGTCTGAGCAGCGCCGAAATGAGTCGGGTGGCCCGCACCTCCCGAAGCGGCTTCGTCACCAGCCCGTTCTCGTGGTCACGGGTCGTAAAGCGCGGCAGGATCGCTATACCGTGGCCGGCAGCCACGAGCGACTCGACAATTCCGTTGTCGGCAAACCGCTGCCCAATGGTTGCCGGTGACCCGTTGAGCGCCTCGATCTGGCGCAGGATGCGATCGAACGGAAACCCGAGGGGCACGCCGATCCAAGTTTCAGCGACGAGATCAGCCGGGCTGAGGCTCTCCTTCTTGGCAAGTGGATGACGCTCCGGGAGCGCGACGTCGAGCGGCTCGCGCATGAGCTGAACAACGACGAGCCCGCGCTGGGTCCAGCGCGGCAGCACGCCAGGGGAGTCGGCCAGGACAATATCGAAGTTCGACGTGAGGTCAGCGGCATCCGGCAACTGATCCTGATCACTGCAGGTCAGCGTGAGGCCCGGCACTCCTGCAACCGCGGTCAGTACTCCCGGCAAGAGCATTTGACCGGCGGTCGGGAAGGTCGTGAGCGTGACCTCGCCGCGGGGTTGACCGCGAAAGTCCTCCCACATCGCTTCGGCGCGTTCGATTGCGGTGGCAACGTCGGCGGCCGTTCGAGCAAGCTCACGACCGGCTGCAGTGAGCACGATGCCGCGGCCGGAACGCTCCGTGAGTGGGATGCCAGCTTCTCGCTCAAGAATCTTGAGCTGCTGCGATACCGCGGATGCTGTGCGCCGAGTCGCGATGGCCACCGCAGTCACACTGCCTCGTTCTGCAAGCTCGCGGAGCAACTCAAGGCGGCGGATGTCCATGTAGCCAATCTACATTGTAGGTGTAGAAGAACGTACTTGTTCTAAAGAGTTATTAGGACTGGAATAGTCACATGACTTACGAATTCATCCTCATCGCCGCCGTCTCAATTCTTGCCGTGATCGGCACCGCGATCGGCACTGTGGTTCTGGTCGCCCGCGACGGCTACCGTCGCATCCCGACCCGCTGATCCACCGTCAGAGTTGCCCCTGACCGACCGTCAGGCGTTCCCGCTCGTCGGCCGTCAGGCCGGAGAAACACCGAGTTTGCGACCGGCAAGGCCGCGCGGTCTTCGTGCCAAGACCTCGGCGAGCGCAATGATCACGACAGCCGCCGCGTCCCTCGGAGCTGACAGCACAACGGGCAGCCCGGCATCGCCGCCCTCGCGCAAAGCGAGACTGAGCGGTACGGAGGCGAGCAGCGGCACTGGCTGGTCTGGCGTTGACAGGCGCGCCGCGGCATCCGCCCCCCCACCTGAACCGAACAACTCGATCACCGTGCCGTCTGGCTGCACCAGACCGGCCATGTTTTCGACAACACCGATCACCGACTGTCCAGTCTGTCGCGCGACCACTCCACTGCGCTCGGCAACCTCGGCCGCAGCCGATTGCGGGGTCGTCACGACGATGACCTGCGCTTGCGGCAGCAATTGCCCGAGTGAGATCGCGACGTCTCCGGTGCCGGGCGGCAAGTCGATGAGCAGCACATCCAGGTCACCGAAAAAGACATCGGTGAGAAACTGTTGAACCGTGCGGTGCAGCATCGGGCCGCGCCAAGATACCGCGGTCTGATCCTCGAGGAACATGCCGATTGAGATGACCTTCACGTCGTGCGCGACCGGCGGCAGGATCAGCTCACCGACGCGTGTTGGTTTTGCGCCAGGAATGCCGAGCAGACCCGGGATTGAGAACCCGTGCACATCCGCATCGATGAGCCCGACTCGAAGCCCGCGGGCGGCAAGACTCACGGCGAGGTTCGCCGTGATCGTCGACTTTCCGACCCCGCCTTTGCCGCTCGTGATGGCGTAGATGCTTGTCAGCGAGTCCGGCCCGAACTGCAGCGCCTTGGGGCGCCCGCCGCGAAGCTTCTCCGTCAGCGCGTCGCGCTCCTCGCGCGTCATTACGCTCACGCTCACGCGCGCGCTCGTCACCCCGGGCGCCGATGCCGCAGCATCGTGAACGTCACGCTCGATGCTGGTGGCTGCTGGACATCCAACGATCGTCAGCTTCAATTCAACGGATGCCACGCCGGCATCGTCAACGGCCACATCGCCGACCATGTCGAGTTCGGTGATGGGTCTGCGGATCTCGGGGTCGATGACGCGCGCCAGAGCACTGCGAACCGCCGTCTCGATGGCGGCTCGACTAGCGGGGCTGGTCATCCGGTGTGTGCCTGTCGAGTTCCTCCAGCATTGCCTTGAGCTCCGAGCGGATGAAGTCTCGACTTGCCAGATCCTTCATCGCGAGCCGCAGCGCGACCACCTCGCGCGCCAGATACTCGGTGTCGTTGAGGTTGCGTTCAGCGCGCTGCCTATCCTGCTCGATCTGCACCCGGTCTCGGTCGTCCTGCCGGTTCTGGGCTAGCAGGATCATCGGGGCAGCATACGAAGCCTGCAGCGACAGAATGAGCGTGAGCAGGGTGAAATTCGTGGCGCGCGGGTCGAACTGGGCGTCAGTCGGCGCCGTCGAGTTGTAGATGAGCCAGACGACGACAACCCCGGTCATGCCGACGAGAAACCACGGCGTTCCCATGCCGCGGGCGAAGGCTTCCGAGAACCGCCCCATGCGGTCCCGGCTCTGAAACCACGGAAAGCTTCCGCGCATCCCGCGGGGGGAGTCAAGTCGGTTGTCGTTACGGATGCCGCGGCGAGAGTTATCGCGAGCCATTGGTCGTCCTCCTTCCGTTCGGCGTAACTGGACTTGGCGTATCGGCTGTCGTACTTCGCCAGTCGTCCGGAAGTAGATAGTCGAGGACATCATCAATGGTCACCACCCCGACCAAGCGGTGGCTCTCGTCAACGACCGGAACCGAAACCAGGTTGTAGCTGGCGAGGATGCGCGACACTTCTGCAGCGCTCGTCGAGGCCAGCACCGGTTCGAGGGATGCGTCAATGATCGTGCCGAGGCGTTCGTTGGGCGGGTAGCGGAGCATCCGCTGAAAATGCACCATGCCCAGAAAACGCCCGGTCGGCGGTTCGTAGGGCGGCAGTGTCACGCAAATGGCCGCACCGAGGGCTGGCGCGAGTTCGTGGCGCCGAATCATGGCGAGACCCTCAGCGACCGTGGCATCCGCCGAAACAATGATCGGCTCTGGGGTCATCAGGCCACCGGCCGTCTCGGGCGCGTACGAAAGCAAAAAGCGCACGTCCTCGGCCTCTTCTGGCTCCATGAGCTCGAGTAAGGTTTCGCCGCGCTCATTGGAAAGGTGGGCGATGAGGTCGGCAGCGTCATCCGGTTGCATCTGGTCGAGCACATCGGCTGCACGGTCGTCGTCGAGCTGGTTGAGAATGTCGACCTGCTCGCTCTCCGGCATCTCTTCGAGCACATCGGCCAGGCGGTCGTCTGAAAGCTCTTCGGCGACCTCCATCATTCGCTGCTCCGGCAGGTCGAGCATCGCGGTGGCGAGGTCGGCGGGCAGCATGTCGGCATAGCTTGCGACGAGTTGCGTCGCCGACTGTGATTCTTGTGCAGCAACCGTGTGGATGATGTCGGCCCAGTCGGCAAAGAGGGTCTCGCCCCGACCGAACAGGGTTGCCCCGGTCTTCGGCCGCCTCAGGAACAGCTGCGTGACCTGCCATTCGCCGAGCCCGACGGCCTCGATGGCGATGTCTTCGATAGTCGCCTCGCCGGTGCCGTCGCGCAGGCGAACACGGCGACCGAGCATTTCGGCAATCATCCGCTCCTCACCGCCGCGCTGCTCGAAGCGGCGCAAGTTGATGAGCCCGGTCGTGATGATCTGGCCGGAACCGATGCTCGTGATGCGGCCAATCGAGAGAAAGACTCGCCGCTTTCCAGGCACCTCGACGACCATGCCGACAACACGCGGTGGGTCTGCGACGCGGTTGACGACGAGCAGGTCGCGCACACGGCCGACTTTGTCGCCGTTGGGGTCAAAGACGGAGCACCCGACGAGTCGGGCGGCGAAAACTCTCTGGGCGCTCACGCCTAAAACCCTACTCCCGCGCGGAAGCGTGGCTCTCTGCATGAAATACTGGCTCGCGTGAGTAACAGCAACGCGTTCGGTCGCCGATCGGTCCCCCCCGCGATCCCTCGAGGTGACGTGCTCGGTACCTACGACACCTATCTTGAGGCCCAGTCGGTCGTCGATCGGCTGTCGAAGGCCG
>CAZCOC010000099.1:0-5812 GCA_964500075.1 uncultured Salinibacterium sp. | reverse complement strand
GATCACTGATCACTGATCACTGGCACTGGCACTGGCACTGGCACTGGCACTGGCACTGGCACAATCCCTCAGCCGAACTATGACTGCCGTGTACTAGAGTTCCTGCCGTGAGTGAGCCAGGCCTGCCGAGTCAGGTAGACGAGAGCATTGCCGAGTTCCGACCACGGCGTCGACGTCGACAGTGGACCGCATGGCGAGCGATAGCAGCCGGTACAGCGATCGTGCTCGGCGTTGCAGCGATCGGAATCGTCACCGTTATCACTATCAATCCGCAGCGAGTCGCTGATCAGATCACGGTCTGGAACTACCAACCGAGTGACGAAATTGTGCGGTACGCCGAACTCACGACGATGACCGAGACTGGTCGATTCTTGTTCTACGCGAGCCGGCCGGTCGTCGCCGCCGATGTCGCCTTTGACGCCGTGTGTTCCAATCGCGAAGCCGGGTTCGGCATCCTCGGCTGTTACTTACCCCGCAGCAAGACCATGTATCTCTACGACGTGACGGATGATCGGCTCGCGGGTATCGAAGAGGTGGTCGCGGCACACGAGATGCTGCACGCGGTCTGGGATCGGCTTTCTGATGATGAACGATCGCGGCTCGAGGTTCTCCTTGAAGCCGAAGCGACGCGCATGGCCGACGACGTCGAGTTCACAGCTCGATTCGAGTTTTACGCCAAGACGCAGCCGGGCGAACGAGCGAACGAGTTGCACTCAATCATTGGCACCGAGTTTGCGACGGTCAGCGCAGAGCTCGAAGTGCACTACGCCCAGTACTTTCTCGACCGGTCGAAGGTCATCACACTCCACGAACAATCCAATGCAGTGTTTCTTGCTCAGCAGGCTCAGATCGAAACCCTCATCGCGCAGCTCGACGCGCTCCGAGCATCCGTCGAAAGCGAGTACGCGAGTTACAACGCGAGTTTTGATGCGCTTAACGCAGACATCGCGGCGTTCAACGCGCGTGCCGACAGCGGCTTATACAGCTCGCAGGAGGAGTTCGCCGCCGACCGGGACGAGCTACTCTCGCGGCAGGATGCTCTTGGTACCGTCTTTACCGGCATTGAGTCGAAGCGGGTCGAGTACGACCAACTCGCTGCTCAGCTCGACGCACTGAATGCCGAGGTGGAGAGCCTGAACGACAGCATCAATATCCAACCCCGCGAAGACCTTGGGTTGTAAACCAGAGAATGTCGGATGCCACCAGTACAGTCGTGTCATGTCAACCGCAACCATCGAGTTGGCGCCGTTGAGCGCCACGAACTCCCACGAGTACCGCAAGACCCGCAAGTACAGCGATCCACACAGCACCCTTCGGCGCATCCCGAGCCCGATCGGTCGAATCGAGATTCGAGGCGACGGCACAGCCATCACGGCCCTGTCGATCGAAAGCAACGGAAGCCTTCCTGCCGATAATCTCCCCGAGAACTCCGATGCTCTGCTCGACCTGGCTGCCGCGCAGCTCGCCGAGTACTTTCGCGGCGAACGCACCACGTTCGAGGTACCAGTTTCACCGAGCGGAAGTGCATTTCAGCAGGCGGTGTGGCGGGAACTTCTTGCTTTGCCATATGGCACCGTGACCTCCTACGGTGAGCTCGGGCGCGCGACCGGTCGCGTAGCAGCTGGCCGCGCGGTCGGCGGCGCGGTCGGTGCCAATCCGATCCCGATCATCATCCCGTGTCACCGCGTGCTCGCCAGTGATCTACGAATCACGGGCTACAGCGGTGGCAACGGCATCCCGACGAAGGAGTGGCTGCTCGCCCGAGAGGGAATCGCGCACAAGTAGTGGCAGCTGCCAGCAATCTTCGTGTCAGCGGCGATGGGCGTGCCCGCTGCGGCTGGGTGGGGACTGACCCAGAATACGAGCGCTACCACGACGATGAGTGGGGCTACCCGCTCCACGGTGATCGCGAACTGTTCGAAAAGCTCAGTCTCGAAGCATTTCAGTCTGGGTTGTCCTGGATAACGATATTGCGACGCCGGGATTCGTTTCGAGCCGCGTTCGCGGACTTCTCGCCCGACATCGTCGCTGCGTTCAATGACGAGGATGTCGAGGTCCTCATGAACAATTCGGGGATCATCCGCAACCGGTCGAAGGTTCTCGCCACCATCGCAAACGCGAGAATCACGAACCAGTTCGTGGAGAACGACCCCGGCGCGTTCGATCGCCTGATCTGGAGCTTCGCGCCAGAACGTGCGAAAGAGTCACCTCGCTCGCGTCCGGCGAGTCTCGCCGAGCTGCCGTCGCAGACCACCGATTCGATGGCGCTGAGCGCGACATTGCGAAAGTTGGGGTATCGCTTTATCGGCCCGACGACGAGCTACGCCCTCATGCAATCCGCCGGACTTGTCGACGATCACTTGAGCGGTTGCTGGCGTTCCGGCGCTGACTGATCGATATAGAGGTCAAGCTCGCCCGCGACGACCCCTGGCTCGAGTCGAATGCCACAATCGCGAGCCCACTCGATGAGCGAAGTCGGCGAATCGTGAACGATCTGCGCCGCGACGACAGCGCGTATGAACTCTCCCTTCGCCTTCTTGTTGAAGTGTGAGAGCGCTAGGCGAGACCCGTTCGCCGTTTCGGTGACGACGCGAATGTAGTTCGAGCGTTCTGGCCGCGGCCCGAGCGCGGCATAGGCCTCCGATCGTAGATCGACCACGAAATCCCCGCGCGCGGCAAGCACTCGCGCCGTGGTGTCCCGCCAGTGCGTTCTCAAGCTGAGTCCCGGCAGACGCGAATCGTGCGACAGGCGATAGGCGGGAATCGGATCGTTGGCACCGAGCAGGCCGAACAAGGCTGAGTGCACGACAACCGATTGGTCGGCGAACCCGCGCGCCTCATGATGAAGCGTGTCGGCTTGGAGCGCGTCGTAGAGAACTCCGGTGTACCTCTCGATGGCTGGCATGAGCGGCGAGCGGCGGATGCTTCGGTTTCGTTCGATCTCGAAGCCCTGCTTTGGTCCAAGCCTCAGCGCAGCGTTTGCTGTCTTGACGCTGCGCGAGGTAATCGTCAGAGCGGCGAGGGTTTGGCGGCGGCACTGCGAAAGTTCCGGAAAACTCAAGCGGCTGAGATCCAGAACACGAGAACCATCGCCGCCGTCGCGTTTCGTCTCAGAGGGTGGTAGGAGGAGTATCACACCGACAAAAACGACAGCGCGCGCTCGACGTTTACTCCGAGCGGATCAACAGAGTCGAGCGTGATTCGCCCCACCGCGGCACTTGGACCCGTCCACGCCCCATACTCATCGAGACTCTGTTCGACGGCATTCCATGTCAAGTCAAGGAAGGGAAGGGAACGCTCGATTCCTTCGATTCGGCGACGGTGAAGTTCTGGATCGGAACAGACCAGCTCGATGAAGCGCAACTGTTCAGAGAGCCGCGCGGCGAGGTTGACCCATTGCTCACGAGCGGGATTCACGGCGTTGACAGCGTCGACGACCACACTTCGACTTGCAGTAAGAAACGCCTCGGCCTGCATCTCAGCGACGAGGTACGCTGCAAGACCGGTGGGTTGATCCGAGTCGATGCCTGCACGCAGAATCGCGGACTCGATCGGGTCAATCGAAACGACAGTGAACCCGAGTCGAGCAGCGAGCACCTGCCCAATGGTCGACTTTCCTGCTCCGGGCAGCCCGGCCATCGCGATCAACATTGGGGCGGCTAAGGGACGAGCTCGGCGTTTCGGGCGACGACCGTTGCGGTGTCATTCTCGAAGGAGAGAAATCCATCGTCGGCGTTGGCCTTGATAACAGCGCCATCAAGCGTCGTCACCCGCACTTCACCAGCCCCAAGAATTGCGAGCAGCGGTTCGTGCCCGGGCAGAATGCCGATCTCTCCCTCTGTGGTGCGAGCGATGATCTGCGACGCCTTCCCCGACCACACTTCGTGGTCGGCAGCGACGACGCTCACGGTAAGTTCGCCCATGACTACCCGTTCTCCTTCTGAATCTGCACCCAGCGAGCCTCGACATCCGAGATCGAGCCTACGTTGAAGAATGCCTGCTCTGCGACATGGTCGAACTCACCCTTGGTGATCGCATCGAAGGACTCGATCGTGTCCTTGAGCGGAACGGTCGAACCTTCAACACCGGTGAACTTCTTCGCCATGTAGGTGTTCTGCGAGAGGAACTGCTGGATGCGACGTGCCCGCGAAACCGTGATCTTGTCTTCCTCGCTCAGTTCGTCGACACCGAGGATGGCGATGATCTCCTGAAGCTCCTTGTTCTTTTGCAGGATCGCCTTCACGTTCGTCGCGACGCGGTAGTGGTCTGCGCCCAGATACCGCGGGTCAAGGATGCGACTGGTCGAGGTAAGCGGGTCAACGGCCGGGTAGAGACCCTTGGATGCGATCTCGCGACTCAGTTCGGTCGTCGCATCAAGGTGCGCGAAGGTCGTCGCCGGGGCTGGATCGGTGTAGTCATCGGCAGGAACGTAGATCGCCTGTAGCGACGTGATCGAGTGGCCGCGAGTCGAGGTGATGCGCTCTTGGAGAATACCCATCTCATCCGCGAGATTCGGTTGGTATCCCACCGCAGAAGGCATGCGGCCAAGCAGGGTCGACACTTCAGACCCGGCCTGAGTGAAGCGGAAGATGTTGTCGATGAAAAGCAACACGTCCTGCTTCTGCACGTCACGAAAGTACTCAGCCATCGTGAGCGCGGAGAGCGCGACGCGAAGCCGCGTTCCCGGCGGCTCGTCCATCTGGCCGAAGACGAGTGCCGTCTTATCGAAGACGCCAGCCTCGTCCATCTCAGCAATCAGGTCGTTGCCCTCGCGGGTGCGCTCGCCGACGCCGGCGAACACCGAGACACCACCGTGGTCCTGCGCAACCCGCTGGATCATCTCCTGGATGAGCACCGTCTTGCCGACACCGGCACCGCCGAATAGGCCGATCTTTCCACCCTGCACATACGGAGTGAGCAGGTCGATGACCTTGATACCGGTTTCGAAGAGTTCGGTCTTCGACTCGAGCTGATCGAATGGCGGCGGCTTGCGGTGGATCGGCCAGCGTTCGGTAATCTCAATCTTCTTGCCATTGATGGTTCCGTCTGGGTCAGCGTTGAGCACCTCGCCAATGACGTTGAATACCTTGCCCTTGGTGACGTCGCCGACGGGAACGGTGATCGGCCCTCCGGTGTCACGCACTTCCTGGCCGCGGACCAAACCATCGGTCGGATTCAGGGCGATCGCACGAACCAAGTCATCGCCGAGGTGCTGCGCGACCTCGAGCGTAATTTCGGTTGACTCGGAGCCAATCGTGATGGTCGTCTTGAGTGCGTTGTAGATGCCGGGGATCGAGTCGTGTGCGAACTCGATGTCAACGACAGGGCCGGTGACTCGAGCGATGCGGCCCACACCGGTGGCCTTGGCTACCGGCTTCGTCGCTGCCGTCTTCTTCGCTGGGGTAGTGGTCGTCATTATCGCTTCCTCGTTCTTTGGATTTAGCTTGCCGAGCTCAAGGCGTCGGCGCCGCCGACGATCTCAGAAATCTGCTGGGTGATCTCGGACTGGCGGGCGTTGTTGGCAAGGCGCGTGTAGTCCTTGATGAGTTTGTCTGCGTTGTCGCTTGCCGACTTCATGGCCTTCTGGGTCGCAGCGTGCTTGGCTGCCGCCGACTGCAGCATCGCGTTGAAGAGTCGGCTCTCGATATACACCGGCAACAGTGCGTCGAGCACATCGCCGACCTCTGGCTCAAACTCGTAGAGCGGAAAAATGTCACCCGCTTCCGGTGCCTCAACACCCTCAACGATCTCGAGCGGGAGCAGACGCACAACCTCTGGAACTTGCACGAGCATGCTCACGAAGCGGTTGTAG
>CAZCOC010000098.1:0-5852 GCA_964500075.1 uncultured Salinibacterium sp. | reverse complement strand
TTCGGCTCCTTGAACAGCAACCAGCCAGCAAGTCCGACGAGCACGACACTGACCTCGCGTGCCGGGGCGACGACCGAGACCGAGGCAAGCTGCATCGCGAAGAGGATCAGAATGTATGCCAGCGGGGACAGTACCCCGACAATGAGCACCGCTCGCCAGTGCGCGCGGCCAACCTGTGCGGTGCTGTGCCAACCTCGGAGCGCTGGTACCGCGAGCACCAGCAGCTGAACCATGACGCTGCCCCAGCACAGGCCGACCGGCGGCATCTCCCCGACGGTCACAGCCGAGGCATCCCACAGGGTGTATGCGGCGATCACGACACCGACCGCGAGACCGTAGAGGATGCCAGCACGATTGACGACCGCGCTGGTTCGCCCGCCGGCGAATCCGATGACAAGCACGCCAGCAATGATGACGGCCGCGCCAAGCAAGACCGTCGCGCTCGGGCGTTCACTGAGCAGCACGACCGCGAGGATCACCGAGAGCAATGGCCCGCTGCCGCGAGCAAGGGGGTAGATGACCGACACATCGCCAAGGCGGTATGCGCGTTGCAGCAGCAGAAAGTACCCAACCTGTAGCACACCGCTCACCACGACCAACGGGAGCCAGCGCAGCAGATCTGTTCCCTCGGCGACGAGGGATGCCACGCCGAACGGCGCAAAGACCAACCCACCAACCACAAAGGTGAGCCACAGGAAACCCGCTCCGCTGGTACCGGCGCGCTTGATGGCGATGTTCCAGCCGGCGTGAGCGAAGGCGGCTGCCGCGATGAGCACCCAGACGAGCGCTGTCAGTTTGACGCCACCACGGTCAGGTTGAGAAGAACACGGTCAGGTGGAGAAGAGCACGGT
This sequence comes from uncultured Salinibacterium sp., assembly GCA_964500075.1. Taxonomy (GTDB): domain Bacteria; phylum Actinomycetota; class Actinomycetes; order Actinomycetales; family Microbacteriaceae; genus Rhodoglobus. The sequence goes on along the minus strand of CAZCOC010000098.1, from coordinate 5,001 downwards.
CAGTTTGAGAAGAGCACGGTCAGTTTGACACCAGCGTGCCGATGCGCTCGCCGAGAATCGCCTTCGTAACATTGCCCTCCGGCTCCATCCCGAACACCACCATCGGCATTGAGTTATCCATGCACAGGCTGAACGCCGTTGAATCGACGACCTTGAGGCCGCGGACGAGAGCGTCCTGATAGGTGACATGGTCGAGCTTCGCCGCAGCGGCATCCTTGCGCGGATCAGCCGAGTAGACACCGTCAACGCCGTTCTTGGCGAGGAGGACGACCTGCGCGTCGATCTCGAGAGCGCGCTGCGCGGCGACCGTATCAGTCGAGAAGTACGGCAGCCCGGCCCCGGCGCCGAAGATCACGACGCGACCTTTCTCGAGGTGCCGCTCCGCTCGGCGCGGAATGTACGGCTCAGCCACCTGAGTCATCGCAATCGCAGACTGCACGCGAGTGGCCGCTCCCGCTTGCTCGAGAAAGTCCTGTAGTGCGAGCGCATTCATGACCGTACCGAGCATGCCCATGTAGTCCGCTCGTCCGCGGTCCATTCCGCGTTGACTGAGCTCGGCGCCGCGAAAGAAGTTGCCACCACCAACCACGATCGCGATCTCGACTTCCGTTGCCGCCGCCGCAATCTCCTTGGCGATAGCACTGACAACATCCGGGTTGACTCCGAGCGAACCGCCGCCGAACGCTTCGCCAGAGAGCTTGAGCAGTACCCGGCGCTTCTTGTCTTCGGTCATCGTGCGCTCCTTGAGTGTTATTCGGCCTGCCAGTACAGCGTATTCCGTGCGCGCGGTAGAGGTGCACGCGCCCATTGCATCGGCGCTCATCGATCGGCTGCGGAGCCCGGCGGCCGCCGTTCAGCGCTGTCGGAGTGTGATTTCGTAGGGGTACGAGGCGTCAGGGCCGCCGACGATCCGCACGGTTCCGGCGAGCAGATCGGCCAGCGGCACGGTCTGCGAGACGACCATGAACTCGCCGCGTGCGCCACCCTCGTTACATGAGGCAACACCGCCGACAAACTCACCCTCCCCGTCGTCCCGGAACGTGAAGAGCACGCGCACGTTCTCCCGGAGGTCGACGCCGTCGAGCGAAATCAGTCCGGTCGCGAGCGGCGCGGCGATGCAGCCATCCTCGGGGAGCCCCAAGTCGACGCTGCGAGAGCCGATCACCAGTCCCGCCTCCACCTCCATGACACGGTCGCCCGGATTCGGCTGCACGACGACACTGACCGAGAGGTCGAGGGTCACGGGCTCGATCTCGATCCTGCCGCCCCGCCAATTGGCACTGGTGCGTGCCTCGCTCCATACCGCTGTCGGCACGTAGGGGCTAAAGATCGTGGTCCCCACCGCGTCGGTCAATTGCACCTCGACCCAGTAGACGCTGCCACGGCACAGGTCGCTGAACGTGACGGCCTGACTTGTTCCGTCACCCGGCGCGCTGCCACGCACCTCGCGCACGGTTGTGCGGCCCGAGCAGTCGCCCATCAGGCGCGCAGTGAAGGACGCCGCGCGGTCGGTTCGGAGGTCGAATTGGATGCCGGCGCGTCCTCCCTCGTCAAGAAGTCGCAGCTCAGCATCGGTGTCGAGTTGGGCGAACACTGGGTCGATCTGGTCATCGTTGCGGTAATTGAGATCGCGCTGAGTCCACCATGAGTTGCTTTCCTGGTTGCCTTCGCGCCAAGTCACCTCGATCACCATGTCGCTCACCGGGTTGCCCCCCGCGGTAACGGTTTGCACCCGGAATCGGGACGTGGGCGGCAGATCGCAATACCCAAGACAGTGGTCAACGCCGAGGTCAAGCGCAATCTCTTGAGTAGCTCCACCGTCGATTCGGCCCGATAACAAGACCACAGTGTCGCCGGTCCAATTGTGGCCGACGAGTTCTGCCCCGTCGCATACCAAGCCGCGTTCCGGAGTGAGCCACGGCCTGCCGTCGGCGATCTCCTCGGCCGTGGGGCCGGTCCAGCCACCACACCACTCGTCTTCGATCGTGCCGATCGAGTACTCCGCCGCGTTCGGACCCACCCGACGGTCGTGCCCGATCGCTGTGATTGTGAAGGTCGGCACCACTTGGTTAGGGCTCTCGAGCCACGTCGACGCCGTGCGCAAAGATCGGTCGCGTGACCAGCTCGGGGAATCCTCGTCGAACCAGCGGATGCAGACAAAGATGTTCGAGCCCTCGGGCGCCCGGAACGAGGTCATCGTGGATCGGGTGAACGCGAGGTCGTATTGATTGCGGTCAAGCACCTCGCGGCTAACCTCCGAGGTTCGCGCGGCGCGGACTGGAGACAGCTCCCCGCCGAGGTCCGGGCCGGTAATGCAATTGTTGACGCGGGCCAGGGAGTCGACCCACCATGCGCGGATCTCGACCACCTCGTTGGCTCGGTGCGGCGCGACCGCGATCAACGCCTCGCTGAGATAGGGGTAGATCAGTGGCGACGGCTCGTAGCGGGTCTCCCCCGCCACGAACAGACCCGTCGGCTGGGCGACCGAACGGCCGGTGTCGTCGATGGCGACGACGTCGTAGGCGTACTCGGTGCCGAGGCGAAGGCCGGTGAGGACGCTGCAGTGGTCCAGTTCGGTCCACGGGCCGGCGAACTCCGTGGCAATTTCGATGAGACTGTTCCACTTATTGGTGGCGAACAGCGGCGTGCGCAAAGATAGCGTGCTCACGTCGCTCGGATCGGCGACCGGCCAGTAGGTGACGGCGATGTCAGACGGAGTGTTCGTGCGCACTCCAAACGGAACGTCCTCGAAAGCCGGATCCTGCCAGGCGCACGTCGGCTGCCCTGGCGCCGGAGTGATCGAGGGGTACGGGTATCCGATCACCGTGATCGCGGGTCGGGTCAGGGCCAGAACGGTCGATCGCTCCCCTTCAGGGCAGTCCGCCGGTGCGGTTCCATCGACCGGCGCGCAGGGATCTGCGAGCCGCTCGCCGCCGACGATGTAAACGCCGAGATCGTCGCCGCTGACCAGGTCTTCGACGGGGTCGGTCTCGGCGGAGTCGGTCTCGGCGGAGTCCGCCTCAGCGCCCGGCGCTTCAGAGGCAGTGCCCCCGGCGGCAATTGCGTCGAGCACGGCATCAAAGTCCGAGCCGGATCCCTCGCCATCGGGGCCCTTGGTCACAATTTCGATCGACCCGACCTCGGCGCTCCCCTCGCCCTCTAGCGAGCGCTCCGGCGCTTCGGCGTCAGCCAGCTCGCCGAAGGAGCTCGGAGCCAACACGGGCACGACCCGGGGCTCTACGCCGTCGGACGACACCGGAGTCACCGGCGGATTGACGATCGCACCGACGACGAAGAACGACCCGAAACCGAGCGCCGCGATGACGACCACCGAGATGAGGAGGCGGAGGGGAAGTGGGAGCGCATTCATGGTCGGCCTATACGAAGCAGGTGACGTTAACGACGACGGCGGAGGAGTTGCTGGTCAGCGAGCCGTCCGTCGCAACCAGAGTGAAGGTGACGTTTCCGTTGATGCCGAAGTCTGCAGGGTTGTACACGAGGCTCCAGGTGTTCCCGGAGCCCGTGAGCGGCCTGGATCCGGTGTCCGCCCCGCTGAGCGTGGCGGTGACGCCGGTGACGCCGATGTTGTCGCTCGCCTGAACGCTGATCGTGGTCGTCTCGGTCCTGCCGAGGTAGCCGGCCGTGCAACCCAGCTTGGTCGAGCTCGCCGAGACCTGGCCAAGCGACGGGGGCGTGTTGGCAGGAGGAGCAGGAGGAGCAGGAGGTGCCGACGGCGCAGGCTGTCCGGGCACGGGCACGGGCTCTTCGACAGGAGGCGGGACGTCGTCGGCCGTGGCGGTGACGATGGGCACGTCGCAACCGCTCACCTCAAGGGCATCGAGCGCGGGTTGCCCGGCATCCGCATCGGCGGCCTCAGCGGGGATCCATACCGTCGTGCCAAGATTGAACGGGTTGCGCACCCCGAGGAACGCGCCGTCCTCGCTGCGGGAGATCGCCAACACGCGGCTATCCTGCCCGAAGGCGACCACAGGAGCGCCGCCGGGGCAGTCCAGCCCATCAACGGTCCTGGCGAAAATGATAGTGGTTGGCGCTGGGTCGGCAACGAACACGTCGGACGCAGCCAGTGCGGCACCGGTGCCGACGGCGATCGCGGCGAGGGCTGCCGTCGCGGTAAGCCAGATCGTGCTCGCAGAGAGACTCATGTTCTTGCAACGTTTGAGAGGGGCTTCGAGGTTGATAACGTTCGAAACTTCGAGACGATCCGCGTCGCCAGAATATCCACGCGCGTGTTGAGCGAATGCGCTGTGATTGCCTCAACGCGAGCCAAACCGGGCGTTCTGACACCCACGATATCGATGCCGCTTGGCACGTGTGTTCCCCCCTTGAGCGGAAAAAGCCGCGCTGTGGATGAGTCTCAGCTACCTCCACGAGACTCTGGATCGGCGGCAATCAACCGTATGGTCAACCTACTTGCACGAGCGTTGTTCGCACAATCCTTCCGTCCGCAAGCGGTCGTGGCAGCATCGCGCGCCCCTACCGCGTGGCTGGGGCGCACCCGGTGCGGAGGACGCCGCGCCGCGCGGCCGGGCCGCCTTCGGGGGTGCGCGGCGCGCCGTCCTCCGCGACCGTGGTGACTGGGCGTGTAGGCGCGACGGATGAACTGCTCGCGAAGACGGCGAACGCCCCAAATCCGGTCGGATCCGGGGCGTTCGCGTGCGCGGAGCTAGGCGCCGACCTTGAACCGAGCGAAGCCGGTCACGGTGATGCCCGCGTCAGCGGCGACCTTGGCGATCGTGACCTTGTTGTCGCGCGCGTAGTCCTGATCGAGCAGAGCGACCTGCTTGAAAAAGGCACCGAGGCGTCCCTCGACAATCTTCGGCAGCGCAGCATCCGGCTTGCCCTCGTTGCGGCTGATCTCCTCGACGATGCGACGCTCGTTCTCGACATCGTCGCTCGGGACATCCTCGCGGGTCAAGTAGCTTGGGGACGCGAACGAGATGTGCTGGGCGATGCCGCGCGCCGTTTCGGCATCGGCACCGG
>CAZCOC010000097.1:0-5927 GCA_964500075.1 uncultured Salinibacterium sp. | reverse complement strand
GCCGAGAGGGAAACCAACATTCCGGCCGCAAGCACGATCGCCAAACGCTTCTGCACGGGCCACTCTTCTCGTTGTTGATCGTGATACGGCTTGGGTTGATTGCTGGCTCATAGTCTCGCTGACTGTTTCCCTGCCCGCCGTTCCAGCACGCGGCAACGCAGACACCCGCCGTATTCTACTCGCCGCTGGTTGCGGCATCCGCAGCAGCTTGGGCCTCGCGCGCCGTCTTGCGAAGCCGCTTGGGACTGGACTGCCGCTCGCCGAGGGCGCCAGGGGTCCAGACTTCGACGTCCTCATCGGTGTAGTCGCTTTTGGATGCCCGCCGCTTGAGTGTTGGCAATACGGCACCCGGCGCGAGCCGGCGGGCGACAAGCAGAAACCCGGTGTGACCGATCATGCGGTGATCGGGTCGCACAGCGAGTCCTTCGACATGCCAACCCCGCACGAGAGTCTCGCTCGGATCGGGATCTGTGAACGCACCGGTCGCCCGAATCGCCTCGGCTACGCGCGAGAGTTGAGTGACGGTCGCGATGTAGCAGACGAGCACTCCCCCGGCCGTCAGCGCGGTTGCACACTCATCGAGGCACTCCCACGGGGCGAGCATGTCGAGCACAATCCGATCCACAGACCCGGCTTCGACGGATGTCGGCAACGACTCCTGCAGATCGCCGACGGTGATCCTCCAGTTACCAGGGCGCGCACCGAGAAAGGCAGTCACGTTCGCCTCGGCGACAACGGCGAACTCGTCCCGCCGCTCGAATGAGTGCAAGGAGCCTTCCGGCCCGATCGCCCGCAGCAACCAGAGCGACAGGGCGCCGGACCCGACCCCTGCCTCGACAACGCGCGCACCGGGAAAGATGTCCGCCGTCGCCAGAATCTGGGCGGCATCTTTCGGGTAGATGATCGCGGCGCCGCGCGGCATTGACATCACGAAGTCTGCCAGCAGCGGGCGCAAGGCAAGGTACTCGACGCCGTTCGATGCAGTGATGACTGAGGCATCCGGCTGACCAACGATGAGGTCGTGACCGAGCACCCCTCGATGACTATGGAACGCACCGCCCGCTTCGAGGGTCACGGTGTTGAGCTGACCCTTTGGTCCGGTGAGCTGCACACGATCGCCGATACGAAACGGGCCGGACTGACGCCGGCGCGGTTCAGTGGCACGTGGTTCGCTCACGCCTGGCTCATGTACCTCTGGCTCATTCACGCAGTCTTCACTCGCGTGAGTTCGGCGGTGAGGTCGCTCAAACCGCGACCCTCAAGGCTTGGCCAGACGGCGTGAGAGTCGGATTTCGGTAACTCGACCATGAACGGCACCGCGATCGTGGCTGCACCGGATGCGACTGCGGACGCCACTCCTGGTACCGAGTCTTCTACCGCGACGCAGTGCACGATATCTACCCCGAGCTGGCTTGCTGCCTGCAGGTACGGCGCAGGATGTGGTTTCGGGTGCTCGACGTCCTCGCCTGACACGATCAGGTCAAAGCCAAAGAACCCGAGCTGGCTGACAATGTGCTCGGCCATGCGCCTGACCGACATCGTGACAAGGGCGGTGGGGATGCCGGCATCACGAACTTCCTGTAGCAGCGCGATCGCTCCCGGTCGCCACGGTGCACCGAATTGGCTGAGTTGCTCGAGCACTCGATCGGTCAAGTGGTCGACGATCTCGTCTTCGGTCAAGTGCACACCACGACTCTGGATGGCTCGGGCCGAGTTCCACAGACCAGAGCCGACAAGACTCAACGCATCTTCGTGCGACCACTCCCCGCCCCAGGCGTCGACGAGTTCGGCCTGTGCGAGCATCCAGTATGGCTCGGTGTCAATGAGGGTGCCGTCCATGTCCCAGAGAACGGCAGCGGGGGTGGTGTGGGTCACAACCCACAATCGTAGTTCTATCCTTGAGAAGAGCTGTCGAGCCTGATGGCACAAATCAAGGAGCTGTGTGTCCACGTCCCCGTTCGTGCAAGGTCGGCTGCTCGTTGTCGCCTTCGAGGGCTGGAATGACGCTGGCGAGGCCGCGAGCGGTGCGGTACGAGCACTCAAGGAATTGCTCGACCTGTATGCGATCGCCGAGGTCGACCCCGAGGACTATTTCGACTATCAGTTCAACCGACCGACGATCGCCAACGACGATGACGGCAACCGGGAGCTGGTCTGGCCCGGCGTGACGATCTACGGACCGACGACGCCGAACACGCCGCGTGTCGAACCGCACACGGGCGGCAAGGACCGCGCTGACGGCGTCGACCGCTCCAATGTCTACCTGTTGCTCGGCACCGAGCCATCGCGCGGCTGGAAAAGCTTCACGCGCGAGATTCTCAACGTGATCCAAGACAACCGGATCCAATCCATCGTCTTTCTTGGTGCCATGCTGGCCGACGTGCCCCACTCTCGCCCGATTTCGATCTTCACCAGCAGCGAGAACCCGCTGGTGCGCTCCGTGCTCGGGATCGAACGCAGCAGCTACGAAGGCCCGGTCGGCATCCTCTCCGTTTTGGCGGATGCCGCGGAGAAGTCGGGTGTCGCGACGATGTCGATTTGGGCGTCCGTACCGCACTACGTGCACAATGCACCGTCGCCAAAGGCGACGCTTGCGCTGCTCGACAAGCTCGAGGAGATTCTCGACGTGGTGATCCCGCGCGGCGATCTGATTGAGGAGGCAGCCGCGTGGGAAAGCGGGATTGACGCGCTCGCCGATGACGACGACGACATGGCCTCATACATCGAACAACTTGAGCAAGCGCGCGACACAGTCGACTCTCCAGAAGCCAGTGGTGACGCGATTGCCGAGGAGTTCGAGCGCTACCTTCGACGTGGTGGCGACAAGCCGGATGGCGGCGCTGCCGGAGACGATCCCCGGCGTCAGTAGCGGCGCACGTGTTGGTCTGCTAAGACTGGGCCATGAGCAATTTCGTACCGACCATGTCCCACGGCGATACCTATGTGGTCTTCTACACCGGGGGTCCATACGACGGCCGCACCGACTCTCGCATCAGCACTGACGGGAGCTGGGATGAAGAGCTGACCGTCATTGCGGCGGTCAACGGGAACGAAACTCAACTGGTCTACGTTTCTCCGGTCGGGAAGCGGGTTGGCGACGAAGTTCATGTCACCTATATCTGGGATCGGCACGACAGCGACCCGCTTGGGGCCCTTGACGAGCGCGACGAGCTCAATGGCGCAGATAGCTAAAGCGGCTGCAGCGTGCCGACCGAGAGCAGCACGATCAGGGTGCCGCCGAGCAGAACACGGTAGATAACGAACGGCAGGAACGATCCGCGCTGGATGTACCGCATGAGGAACGCGATCACCGCGAAGCCGACGCCGAAAGCCACGAGTGTCGCCACTGCGGTCTCGGCCAAGCCGAAGCCGGTACCGCACCCCTCTGCGGCATCCAGTACCGGATCGCACGTGACTGCGGTGACCAGTTCGTAGAGTCCGCTGCCGAAGACCGCTGGTATCGCGAGCAGAAAGCCGAAGCGCGCTGCGGCTGGGCGGGTGTAGCCGAGCGCGAGGCCAGCGGTCATTGTCGCACCAGAGCGCGAGACGCCAGGGACCAGCGCGAGCATTTGGGCCAACCCAATGAGGATGCCGTGTCGGTAACTCAGTTCGGTGATCTCGCGCACCCGGCGACCGAGAATATCGGCGACCCCGAGAATGATGCCGAAGACGATCAGCACGATGGCAATCAGCCAGAGCGAGCGGAACGCGGTACGGATGTATTCCTGAGCGAAGTAGCCGACCAGCACGATCGGAACGGTGCCGATGATGATGAGCCACCCGAGCCGAACATCCGGATCCGTTCTCGAGATGTTCGCGGCATGCGCGCCCTTTGACGACCTGAACTGACCAAACCAGCGGCCTAGGATGCGCACGATGTCGTTGCGGAAGTAGAGGATGACGGCCAGTTCGGTGCCGATTTGGGTGATGGCAGTGAAGGTAGCTCCGGGGTCGCTCGCCGATGGAAGAAACTCCCCAGCGATGCGCAAGTGGGCGCTGGATGAGACGGGGAGAAACTCGGTCAGGCCCTGAATCAGGCCGAGGATAATCGCCTCGAAGAAACCCACGGGTGCTCCTCGTCAGTCGGTTCTCAAGGATCGGTCGGACCAGAACGAATTCGCGAAACCTCAGTATGTTCTCAGCAGATCGCTGAGCACTTTCCTGCCAAAGACTAGTGCGTTGAGCGGAACTCGCTCATCGACCCCGTGGAACATGGCAGGAAAGTCGAGTTCTGGCGGCAGTTGCAGCGGCGCGAATCCGTAGCCGACGATACCGAGTTTTGAGAGCGCTTTGTTGTCAGTTCCGCCCGACATGAGGTACGGCAGTACTGGTGCTCCAGGGTCGTGGGCGGCGAGTCGGCCGACCATCGCATCAACGAGCGGTCCGTCAAAATTGTTCTCGAGTCCGACGTCGCGATGCAGCACGATGATTTCAATGTCGTCGCCAATCAGATCACGCACTTCGGCGAGAACGGCGTCCTCTTCGCCCGGCATGGTTCGGATGTCGATCAGGGCCTCCGCGACATCCGGAATCACATTGTGCTTATAGCCGGCCTTCAGGAAGGTCGGGTTGCTGGTCGTCCGCAGGGTCGCTTGGATGAAACCAGCCGCGTTGCCGGTCGACAGCACGAGTTCGTCTGGCGTGAGTTGCTGCGGGTCAACCTGCATGATGCGTGCGAGTTCTGCAAGCAACTGCTCGGTCGTCGCCGTCAGGTGCAGCGGCCATTCCTGACGGCCGAGGGTCGCGACCGCTCCTGCGAGCTTCGTGACGGCATTGTTGTGGATGATCCGGCTGCCATGGGCTGCAGTGCCGCGCGCAACGAGCTTGATCCAGACGAGCGCTTTCTCGCCCGTCTGCAGAAGATACGAGCGCTGCCCGTTGAGATAGACCGAGTATCCGCCGACCTCGCTGATCGCTTCGGTGGCGCCAGCGAAGAGTTGCCGGTGATTGTCAACAAGATGGTGTGAACCAAAGATGCCGCCGTTTTCCTCGTCCGAGAAGAAGGCGACGATGAGTTCGCGTTCCGGCAGCTCACCGGCCTTCAGGATGTCGCCCAGCGCGGTGATAATCATCGCGTCCATGTTCTTCATGTCGACCGCGCCGCGGCCCCACAGGAGCCCGTCGCGAATCTCTCCCCCGAACGGATCGACGCTCCAGTTCGCTGGATCCGCTGGAACCACGTCAGTGTGACCGTGCACGACGAGCGCTGGTTTGTGCGGGTTGCGTCCTGGCACCCGAGCCACAACCGAGGTGCGCCCAGGGGCGGCATCGACGTAGTGAGTGGTGAGGCCCATGGCATCGAGGTGCGCTCCCAAGTACTCCGCGGCATCCGTTTCGCTGTTCGCCGTGCCCCCGCCGTAATTGCTCGTGTCGAAGCGGATCAGGTCGCGAGCGATGCGCGCGGTGTCCTCGAGCTCTGGCTCGTATTCCGGCAGCGCGATCATGGCTCCACGGTACCCGAGCCGGCTTGGCCAGCGGCCGGCTCGCTCGCCCGGCGCCGTCACAAAGGGTGCTATTCTCGTACGTCGGCGGTTCCCGCGAGGGAGTGGCCACTGCGCGCGGATGGCGGAAATGGCAGACGCGCTAGCTTGAGGTGCTAGTGCCCGTATAGGGCGTGGGGGTTCAAGTCCCCCTTCGCGCACGTTTGTCCTTTATCAGGACACGGAAAACCGTTGAGCCCCAAGGGTTCAGCGGTTTTCTGGCTTTCTCGCCTTGTGTGGCCTAAGCGCCTTCAGATGACGATGGGTCGCCGGATTCGGCATCCAGTTCTTTGCCTGCCCGTTTGTAGGCAGGGTCTCCATACGAGGCGGTGACCAGAATCGGGATGTGATCGGACGAGCCGCGAGCAAGGGTTTCGACTGACTCGACCGTAAAGCCCTGCGAGGTGACGAAGTCGAAGTGTCCGCGAAAGAAGCGGTAGGCGGTGT
>CAZCOC010000096.1:0-5949 GCA_964500075.1 uncultured Salinibacterium sp. | reverse complement strand
GGTCGTCGTGATCTCGCCGCCAGCGCTGCGGGATGCCGTCATCGCTAGGCTCAAACGAGCGTCGGCCGACCATGGCTGAACCCCAAGCCCCGAAACTCGCCGGCGACAAGGTCGCTTTTCTGTTGTCGCTTGTTCCGTACTTGATGGATCGCGACCGAGTGACGGTTGCCGAGGCTGCGGCCCACTTCGGCGTTCCGCAAGAGCGATTGCGCGAGGCGGTTCGGCTCATCAGCGTTTCCGGAATCCCGGGGGAGACCGCTACCTACCAGCACGGTGATCTGTTCGATATTGCTTGGGATGACTTCGAAGAACACGACGAAATCGTGCTCACCCACAACGTCGCGATCGACGAATCACCGCGATTCTCCGGACGCGAGGCGGCTGCCCTCATCGCTGGCTTGAACTACCTCGCCGCCTTACCAGAGCATTCCGACAGCGCAGCAGGCAGCACCCTCATGTCGAAGCTCGCGCGCGGTGCATCCGCCTCACCGACCCAGCTCGCCGTCGAGGTGTCGCAGACCAACGCGACGCTCGCGCTCATTCGAGAATCTGTGGCCGCCGGGGTGCAACTCGAGTTCGACTACCTCAACGCTCGCGGCGGGCGCGAAACCCGTCGAGTTGACCCGTTGCGCATCGATGCCGTTGACGCCGACTGGTACTTGCGAGGCTGGTGCCACAGTCGCGAAGCGAAACGAACCTTCCGCCTCGACCACATCTCGAACGCCACTGCTACCACGGATGCCATTACTCGCCGCGCTGACGACGTCTCGCTTTCCGATCGACTGTTCGAGGCCTCCAGCAATGACCTCGTCGTCACAATTGATGTGGCATCCGCGGCCATGTCACTGTTGACAGAGTATGAACCTGAACGTGTTGCTGCGTTGGCAAGCGAACCCGGGGAACCCGGCAGCCGCGTGCGCGTCATGATTCGCGTCTCGCATTATCACGGACTCAAGCGCCTTGTTACGAGCATGAACGGCGCCGTCACGGTTGTGAGCCCAGCACTGGCCCGCCAGACTGTCAAAGACTGGGCGGACGCCGCGGTGTCGCGCTACTCGTAGACCTTCAGCGAAGTCGCCGAGCGGGAATCGTGTCGCTACATCGCCAAAGAGACTTCCGATCGAGTACGCTGTAGCGCTATCGCTCTGCACCCGCTCGGCGATGCGCGGTTAGCGCGAGAGGGGTCGACGACGACCATCGATCAGAAGCTGTCGAGGGCTGCGCCCTTGCGCGAGCAATCTGCCGCGGCTTCTGCGACCTCGAGTCCGGCCTCTCGCGACCGCGCGGTTGACCTTGTGCGAGGCTGCTGCTTGGTCGCCGTCGTGGTCGTGCACGTCATGATGGCCGGCATCACAGTCGAGCCCGGGGGCCTGTCAATCACAAACGCGCTCCAGGGGCATCCGATCATCACCTGGATCGGCTGGATCGTGCAGGTGATGCCGCTGTTCTTCGTGATGGGCGGCTTCTCGAGCCTCAAGTCCTGGCGCCAGCAGCGCAAACGGGGGATTACCGCAGCCCACTACGTTCGCGATCGCGTCGCCCGCCTCACGCGCCCGGCCCTGCTGCCGCTCAGCCTGGCCGCCATTACACTCGCGGTGCTCGGCATGATTGGCCTGCCAGACGACGTGCTCGCCGACGTTGGGTACCGCATCGGCCAGCCACTCTGGTTTCTTGCCGTCTATCTTGGATGCGCGGGCCTCGTTCCCGTGATGGCCCGCCTGCATGAGCGCGCCCCGCGAGCCACGCTGATCACGCTCATCGCCACTGTCATGGCCGTAGACGCAGCCGCCCGGCTCACCGAGCAGCCCTTCGTCGGTGCGCTCAACCTGCTATTCGTGTGGGTGTTCATCCAGCAATTGGGCTTCTGCCTCGCCGACGGCTGGTTCGATTGGCGCCGGCGGTGGTTGCTCGCACTGGCTGCCCTCGCCGCCTCGGGCGTCATACCCGTCCTCACCACCCTGGTCGGCTACTCAAGCGAGATGTTCGACAACTTCAACCCTCCAACAACAGCACTTCTCGCGCTCGGCGTCGCGCAGGTCCTGCTCTTCTCAGCACTGCGGCCATGGCTCGCACGCATCGCTGCGCGCAAGACCGTCACGCGTCTGAGCTTCGTTGTTAACCGCGACGCGATCCTGATCTACTTGTGGCACGTGCCGGTGATCGTGCTCATCACATGGGTGCTGCTGATCTTGGGCGCGCCGTTCCCCGAGCCGCTCAGCGAAGAATGGTGGCAGACCCGACCGCCATTACTTGTGGCTGTGACTCTGCTGCTGATTCCGATCGTGATGGCAGTGGCGTGGATCGAGCGGCGCGGCTCAGCGATGGCGGTCGGGACCGTTGGGACGGTCGGGCCTCTTATCGCCTCCGTCAAGGTCGTGCTTGGCATCGCCGGAGTCGTCACGATTATGGTTGCAGGCTTCACCCCGGTGTACGAGGCCGCGATCGCTCTTGCCTTGCTGCTGATGGCTGTCCTTCTGAGGTCTCCTCGGCGGCACGGTGTGGTGAAGGACCTGGCTGTGGCTCAAGGGCCGAACCCTGCCAACACACTTCGCGAGCATGCATGAGATGAGGCACGCGCCCCGTTCCGCGCGCACTATACGTCAGTCTTGTCGCTGTGCGGGGCGAGGTGGCATTCGATCCTCCGCGGCAGTTATCATTGGGAAATAGACCGCTGAAAATCTTTGTAAGGACGTGACTTCCATGCTTGGTAACCTCACTGGCTGGCACCTCGTTGTTGTACTCGCGATCGTTCTGCTGCTGTTCGGTGCGCCCAAGCTCCCGGGGCTCGCCCGAAGCCTCGGCCAGTCGATGCGCATCTTCCGCAGCGAAGTCAAGACGATGAAGGACGAGAACGCGAGTGGCGCGGTGGTCGACGATGAAGAAGCTGAACTCGAGCCTGAGCCTCCAAAGCCCGCAGCACGCAAGACCACCACTGCGTCAAAGAGCACCACTGCGCCAAAGAGCACCGCGGCTGCCAAGCCGAAGCCTTAGCGCCAGTGGCCACCTCGAGCGGTCGGTGGCGCACCAAGGGTGACCAGCCCATGGCTCTCGGCGACCATCTTCGCGAACTGCGGAAGCGACTTGTCATCTCGGCCGTTGCAATTCTGATCGCCGCGATCGCCGGTTTCTTCGTCGCAGAGTATGTCGTTGACTACCTTCGGGTACCGATCAACGCGATCGCCCAAGACCGGAACGCAACTCTCACTTATCTCAACGTGACCGGTTCGTTCGACTTGCGGCTCAAGATCGCGTTCACCATCGCGATCGTGGCATCGAGTCCGATCTGGCTCTATCAAATCTTCGCATTCCTGGTACCTGGGCTCACGAAACGCGAGAAGCGGTACACTTTCGGCTTCTTCTTCAGCGCCGTTCCGCTGTTTTTCGCAGGCGCGGCATTCGGGTGGTTCCTATTCCCGCACATGGTCCAGTTGCTGACCTCGTTCTCGTCGCCAGAAGACGCGATCACCCTTGATGCACTGGTGTACTACGACTTCGTCTCGAAGCTCGTGCTCGCGGTCGGTATCGCCTTCGTGCTACCGGTCTTTCTTGTGCTGCTGAACTTCGTCGGGGTGCTCTCCGGCGAGAGCATTCTCAAGAGCTGGCGCATCGCCATCCTCATGATCACGCTGTTCTGTGCTCTCGCAACCCCGGCGGCCGACATCGTCTCAATGTTCCTGCTTGCCATCCCGATGGTGCTGCTCTACCTGACGGCGGCGTTCATCGCTGTCATTCATGACAAGCAGGTTGCCAAACGCGCTGCAACACTCGAAGCCTCGCTGGCCCCCTAAACGTCCAGTGTCGATCGCTGACCTAGGCTGGGAGCGATGACCGATCAGCTGTCGCCGGCCGAACGTTTCGCCACGGCTAAGAAGCGGCGCGGGTACCCGATGCTCGAAGCCTTCCGCGCTGCGCAACGCTTCGACCTCGACGCCTTTCAGATCGCAGCTTGCGAAATGCTTGAGGATGGCAAGAGCGTGCTCGTGGCAGCGCCGACGGGTGCCGGCAAGACGATCATCGCCGAGTTCGCAATCTACCGCGCAATGCAGGAACGATTCGACAAAGTGTTCTACACCGCACCAATGAAGGCTCTGAGCAATCAGAAGTTTCAGGAACTCGTTGCCGAGTACGGAGCATCCGAAGTCGGACTTTTGACAGGGGACACCAACGTCAACTCTCGCGCGCGCATCGTCGTGATGACAACCGAGGTGCTGCGCAACATGTTGTACGCGGATTCCGACCTGCTGCGAGACCTCAGCACGGTTGTTATGGACGAGGTGCATTTTCTTGCCGACCGCTTTCGCGGGGCGGTCTGGGAGGAGGTCATCATCCACCTGCCAGAGCACGTGCGCATGGTCTCGCTGAGCGCGACTGTTTCAAACGCTGAGGAGTTTGGCGACTGGCTGCAAGCGGTGCGCGGCGACACCGAGGTGATCGTCTCTGAGGAGCGACCGGTCCCGCTTGACCAGCACATTCTCATGCGCACCAAGCTCGTCGACCTCTTCGATTCATCAGGGCTCGCGGCGACCAATCGGGTCAATCCAGAGCTCGTAGACATGGCACGCCATGGTGGTCGACTGCTCAACCCACGCCAGCGCAAGGATGTCGGGCGCTATCACTCTCGTGGCGGTCGGCCAGACAGCGATCGGATGGAGCGGCCAGATGTTGTCAAGCTGCTCGATTCGCGAAACCTCCTTCCTGCGATCTTCTTCATCTTCAGTCGTGTCGACTGCGAACAGGCAGTCACCCGCGTCTTGCGCTCTGGCGTGACGCTCACCACCCTGGCGGAACGCACAGAGATTCGCTCAATCGTCGAAGATCGCTGCCGCACCATCCTCGACGAAGACCTCGGCGTGCTCGGGTATTGGGACTGGCTCGGCGGGCTCGAGCGCGGCGTGGCATCCCACCATGCTGGACTACTGCCAGCCTTCAAGGAAGTCGTCGAAGAACTGTTCCAGAAGAAGCTCGTCAAGGTCGTGTTCGCCACCGAAACCCTCGCCCTCGGCATCAACATGCCGGCCAGAACCGTTGTGCTCGAGAAGCTTGAGAAGTTCAATGGCGAAGCGCGAGTGCCAATCACACCGGGGGAGTACACCCAGCTGACCGGGCGAGCGGGTCGACGAGGCATCGACGTCGAGGGGCACTCGGTGATCCAGTGGGTGGAGGGCCTCGACCCGCAGGCAGTCGCATCGCTCGCTTCGCGTAGAACGTACCCGCTCAACTCGAGTTTTCGGCCAACCTACAACATGGCGGTCAATCTCATCGAGCAGTTCGGTCGCGAGCGCACGCGGGAGATCCTCGAATCCAGCTTCGCCCAGTTTCAGGCCGACCGAGCGGTCGTTGACCTCGCGCGCAAAGTGCGATCGCAACAGGAGTCGCTTGCGGGTTACGCGACATCCATGACATGTCATCTTGGCGATTTTGCAGAGTACTCGACCATCCGACGCGAGTTGACGGACCTCGAGCGCAAGGGCCAAGGACGATCCGAGGTTTCGACCCGAGCTGAGAACGACAGAAGGCAGCGCCAGCTGACCGAACTTCGACGACGGATGAAGCAACATCCATGCCATGCCTGCAATGACCGTGAGGCCCACGCGCGCTGGGCGGAACGGTGGTGGCGACTGAAGCGTGAAACTGACCAGCTCTCTGCCCAGATTCGCAGTCGCACCGGCGCCGTCGCCAAGATCTTCGACCGAGTGACCGAGGTGCTCATGAAGCTTACGTACCTCGTGCCGAGCGAGGGTACTGGCCTGCAGCTGAGCCAACATGGCCGCATGCTCCGCCGCATCTATGGTGAACGGGACCTGCTGATCGCCGAGTCCCTCCGGCAGGGATACTGGCGTGAACTTGATGCCGCGTCCCTCGCCGCAATGGCGACGACCCTCGTCTACGAACCGCGACGTGACGAGGGCCAGCCCAACGAACGGAACCTGCCAAAGGGACGCTTTCGCG
>CAZCOC010000095.1:0-6032 GCA_964500075.1 uncultured Salinibacterium sp. | reverse complement strand
AGCAGGGAGTCCTCAAGCGCCACCAGCTCGGCGGTCTCGAGTTCCCAGCGTTCGTGCGTGTTCGGGAGGAAGACCGTGCGACCGAAGCGGCTGGTGTAAAGCCCCCACCGGGCCGTGAGAAAGTCGGCTCTCGGCTCGTCGACCACCGAGCGCCCGCCCCCGCGGACGGCCATGAGGGTCTGCCCAGCACCGGCGTGGCGCCGAGCGGTATAGGTCGTCAACTCGCCATCGATCGCCATAGCGGTGCGCGACCAGAAGTACGGGATCGAGAACGCGGCGCGCGCGGCGAGAACCGCGGCGAGCCGGGACGCCTCGAGGGAGAGGAAGACGACACCGCGGCGACCCGCGTCATCCAGCCCGTAGAGACGCACATTGATTTCGGGGAACGAGCCGAAGAACGGAATCGGCGGACTGCCCAGGAGGGTCGCTCCGCCCAAGTGGAAGGCGATCAGCCCGACCCAACTGCTGCCGTCATGTTCGTCTGGGTGGATGCCGCGTGGCAGAAGCGGCGCAACAATCGCCGAGTCGGCCCGCCAGTGCAGGAACGCGAGCTGCGTCCACCGTTGGCTCGCGACTTCTCGACCCGGCAGGAGCGGCGGCTCAGAGCTCGACTCGGATCTCGGCTCGGGTCTCACAGGCCGCATCACGCGACCGCCGATGCCGTCGCGATGTTCCAAGTCTTCACGTGCTCACCTCAATGAAAACAGTAAGGGGTGCCACTCCTCCGAGCGGCACCCCTCACCGGGTTGTTAAACGTTCACGCTATTTGGCGTCAGCGAGCACGTAGCCCTCTTCACCGTGCACGATGGTGTCGATGCCAGCGATCTCGTCCTCGTTCTTGATCCGGAAGCCGATCGTCTTCTCGATCGCGAGGCCGATGATGTAGGCCAGCACGAACGAGAAGATCGCGACCGAGAACGCTGCGATTGCTTGGACCGTCAGCTGGCTCAATGAACCGCTGAACACGAGGCCGCTGTTCGTTGCGAAGAAGCCCAAGTACAGGGTGCCGACAAGGCCACCAACGAGGTGGATTCCCACGACATCGAGCGAGTCGTCGAAGCCGAACTTGAACTTGAGGTCAATCGCGATCGCACACACCGCACCCGCAATGATGCCGAGCAGAATCGCCAGAAGCGGTGTCACCGAGGCACAAGCCGGGGTGATAGCAACCAGACCAGCAACTGCGCCAGAAGCGGCGCCAATTGAGGTCGGCTTACCGTCGCGAATCTTCTCTACGACGAGCCAGGCAAGGAGTGCCGCGGCGGGGGCTGCGAGCGTGTTGACGAAGGCGAGGGCCGCGACGCCGTCTGCTGCAAGCTCCGAGCCAGCATTGAAGCCGAACCAACCGAACCACAGCAGGCCAGCGCCGAGCAACACAAACGGCGGGTTGTGGGGCACGTGTGCGCCCTTGGCGAAGCCAACACGCTTACCAAGCACGAGGGCGAGGGCAAGAGCCGCCGCACCAGCGTTGATGTGCACCGCGGTACCACCAGCGAAGTCGATCACGCCGGTTCCGAAGATGTTCTGCAGGCCGTAGGTCAACCACCCACCGCTCGCGAAGGAACCGTCTTCTGCAAGGGAGAAGTTGAAGACCCAGCTGGCAACCGGGAAGTACACGACCGTGGCCCAGATTCCGGCAAAGATCAGCCAAGCCCCGAACTTGGCGCGGTCGGCGATAGCGCCGGAGATGAGCGCGACCGTGAGGATCGCGAACATCGCTTGGAAGGCGACGAACGCCAGCGGCGGGTATGCAGCGCCCTCTGGAACTTCGAGCAGACCCTGCAAACCGATGTAGGCGGTGTCGATACCGAAGAAGCCGTCGATTCCGAGGTAGGTCGCTGTCCCGGGGTTCGCGAATGCGACTGCGTAGCCGTAGACGACCCACAGGACGGCGATCAGCCCGATCGCGCCGAAGCTCATCATCATCATGCTGATGACGCTCTTGGCCTTGACGAGGCCGCCATAGAAGAATGCCAACCCCGGTGTCATCAGCAGCACCAACGCCGCCGAGACCAGGAGGAAGGTGGTGTTTCCCTGATCCATTGTGTACCTCTCTCTGTTTCTTGGAAGGTGCACCGTGGGAGCCCCACTAGGCGGGATTGTGCCTCCGGTACGCCGCCAGTGTGGGGGATCGAGGTTTCACCCAATGGCACCTTGCTGTTTCGCGGAGGTTACGTCGGAGGCGTCCGTGTAAACATCTGGTTTCGACGGGCCGTGCAAAATTCGCCAAAGTCGATCTCATAGGCTGGGAGTATGACTCTCGCCAGATCTGAGCGTTTCGGCGCGCTGCTGCTTGTGCTCGCCGCCGCAATTGGCCTGATTCTCGCAAACAGTGCGTTCGCCGATGCGGCCAGAACTGCCGAGGAGTTCACGTTCGGTCCCGCATGGATTGGTCTGAACTTGAGCGTCAGCTACTGGGTCAAAGACGGCCTTTTAGCGATTTTCTTCTTCATTGCCGCAATCGAGCTACGGCACGAGCTGCGGCACGGCGAACTCAACTCTGCGCGCAAAGCATTGGTGCCGAGCGTTGCTGCGGTCGGCGGAGTGATAGCTCCTGCCGTTATTTTTCTGCTCATCGCGCGCGACCAAGATCTCTCCCAGGGCTGGCCGATTCCGACGGCAACGGATATCGCGTTCGCGCTCGGGGTGCTTGCCCTCGTCGGCCGCGGTCTTCCCCCGCAATTCAGGGCCCTGCTCCTCGCGATCGCCGTCATCGATGACCTCATCGCGATCCTCATCATCGCTGCCTTCTTCACAACGGATCTGCTGCCACTCCCGCTGTTGCTTGCCATCCCGTCTGTGCTGCTGTTTGGGTGGGTGAGTTACCGCTACCGAAAACGCAACCACAATCGCGGCTTGATCATCGCGGCGCTGATCCTGTTGGGAGCGACCACGTGGGTCTTGGTGTTCCTGTCCGGAGTTCACGCGACGGTCGCGGGTGTCGCGCTCGGGCTGATCATGGCGGATGCCACGGCTAGCCGTACTCGGCACGCAATCGAACCGTGGTCGAACGTGATCATCCTGCCGCTATTCGCACTGATTGCCGCGCTCGTGCCGGTACCGACCGTTGGGATAGCTCAACTAAGCCCGGCATTTTGGGGCGTGCTCGTCGCGCTGCCGTTGGGAAAGCTGATCGGAATCACCGCGGGTGGCGTGATCGCAATGCGCTTGTCAACGCGCGGCAATCGAGATGCGATGATGCCCGTTCAAGACATCATTGCGGTTGCCGCTCTAGGCGGTATCGGCTTCACCGTTTCATTGTTAATGAACGAACTCGCGTTCGAGTCGCAGACGGAAGTTGCGAACGAGGTGACGCTCGCCGTGATCCTTGCGTCAGTTATCGCTGCAATCATCGGAGCGATACTCACAACGCTCCGGGCCCGGCACTACCGAACAATGCCGGTGCCAATCGCTGACTAGCTGACTCCATTGGTCAGCGCAATGAGGCGGGAAACGGCTCGCAGGTACTTCTTGCGGTATCCCCCGGCGAGCATGTCGTCGGCGAAGACCTGATCAAGGGGAACGCCGTCGGCAACGATGTGCACCTGCGCGTCGTACAGTCGATCAACGAACGCAACGAAACGCAACGCATCCGTCTGGCTCGTCATAACACGTACGTTCGCCATTCCGATTGCGGTCAGCCCGTCGACCAAGCGAACATAGCGCGACGGGTGAAGTCGAGCGAGGTGGGCCAACACGTCGTCGAACGTGTCAATGGTCGTCTGACCGGTGTGACGCGAGAGTGCTGCGGCGACATCGCTGACAACAATCGCGTGGGCTTCGACGTCGCGCCGTCGGTAGTCCAGGCCGTCAATTCGCACTGTCGTGAACTTCTGTGCGAGCGAGTCGATCTCTCGCAGAAAGTCTTGGGCTGCGAAGCGCCCCTCCCCCAGCGCGTTGGGTGGGGTGTTCGAGGTCGCGGCAACCCGCGAACCCGTCGCAACGAGCTGCGAGAGCAACCGTGCCATCAGCCGAGTGTCGCCCGGATCGTCCAACTCAAATTCGTCAATACACAACAGACTCGCACCGGTAAGCAGCTGCACGGTCGGTGCGTACCCGAGCGCTCCGACCAGTGCCGTGTACTCGATGAACGTCCCGTAGTACTTGCGGCCGGGAGCGAGATGCCAGAGCGCGGCAAGCAAATGGGTCTTGCCAACCCCGAAACCGCCGTCGAGATAGAGGCCGGGCGGGGGGCCATCCGGCTTACGGAAGGGGAATCGCCCGCCGCGAGGTTTGGCATTGGCCAGAAAGTTGCGGATCGCCGCGACCGCAGCTCCTTGCGACGGATAGTCGCGATCAGGCCGATACGACTCAAGCGATGCATCCAGAAACTGGCGGGGCGGCACCAAACTCTGGATCATTTCTGCGCCGGTGAGGCTCGGATTGCGCTCAGCCAGCCGCCCAGGAACTGTTGGCCCAGCGGCGCTCATCGTGTATGCCCCGTCGCGTGAGTCGAGGTCTTACGCTCGTGCAGATTCGTGCCGGAGAACTGCGTAGATTTGGCTGAGAAGATTGGTCTAGCTTAGCGAGCGCAAGCGGGTGACCGTCCGCATCGAAGACTGGCCAGACAAACACGGAGGTTCCGCGTGACGATTGAAGCTGACCCTGCTGCGCAATTCGCGGACTTCGCACACCCCGACCGATTGGTCTCGGGAGACTGGCTCGAACACCACCTCGGTGCCGCAGGGCTCGTCGTGGTCGAAACCGACGAGGATGTGCTGCTGTACGAAACTGGCCACATTCCTGGTGCGGTAAAAATTGACTGGCACACCGAACTGAATGATCCGGTCGAGCGCGACTACATTGACGGGCGCGAATTCGCCGGACTCTTGCGCGAGAAAGGGATCAAGCGAGACGACACCGTCGTGATCTATGGCGACAAGAGCAACTGGTGGGCGGCTTATGCGCTGTGGGTGTTCTCGCTGTTCGGTCACAACGACGTGCGTCTGCTTGACGGTGGTCGCGCCAAGTGGGAGGCCGACGGTCGGCCATACAGCACTGAGCATCCGCAAATCGTTCCGAGCGAGTACCCGGTCGTTGAGCGGGACGATTCGAAGATTCGCGCGTTCAAAGACGAAGTGCTCGCGCACATCGGACACCCACTCATCGATGTTCGATCGCCCGAAGAGTTCAGTGGCGAGCGCACTACGGCACCGGCGTACCCCGAGGAGGGTGCACTTCGCGCGGGACACATCCCGACCGCGCACAATGTGCCGTGGGCAAAGGCGGCGGCCGACGACGGCACGTTCAAGTCCGCCGACGAACTTGCAGCGATCTATCGCGCTGGGGCAGGGCTCCGTGATGGCGACAGCATCATTGCATACTGCAGAATCGGCGAACGGTCGAGCCACACGTGGTTCGTGCTTACCCACTTGCTCGGGTTCAACGACGTGCGCAACTATGACGGCTCGTGGACCGAGTGGGGTTCCGCAGTCCGAGTTCCCATCGTCACTGGCGCCGAACCGGGCGAAGCGCCCCGCAGCTGAGGCGGTCCACGCGAGTGGGATACTGGCTGGCGTGTCAAGTGAAACCGTGCCAGCGCAACTCGCAACGATCAGCGAGGACTTTCACGCGATGGAGCAACGTGATCGCCTGCAGTTGCTGCTGGAGTATGCCAATGAGCTGCCAGCGCTTCCCGAGCACT
Organism: uncultured Salinibacterium sp.; assembly: GCA_964500075.1. Lineage (GTDB taxonomy): Bacteria > Actinomycetota > Actinomycetes > Actinomycetales > Microbacteriaceae > Rhodoglobus. Next base: position 388 of record CAZCOC010000095.1, on the reverse strand, counting down.
ACCGTGAGGATCCAACTCTGTTTGAGCGGGTCGAGGAGTGCCAGTCGCCGGTCTTTTTGTTCGTCGATGTCGATGATGACTCGCGCGTGCATGTGTTCGCGACGGCACCGGCCGAAGCCCCGACCACCCGCGGGTTCGCATCGATTCTGGTCCAGGGACTCGAAGGCCTGAGCACCGCCGAGGTGCTCGCGACTCCGGGAGACTTCCCACAGACACTCGGCTTGACGGCCCTGGTGAGTCCGCTGCGGATCCGCGGCATGACCGCGATGCTTGCAAGAATCAAGCGACAGGTCCGCGAAAGAATTGCCGGATGAACCTTCGGCGGGTGCAACCCGACCCCGTCGAGGTGCTGGATTGCGAAGCGAGCAATGCTCGAGCGCAACTGCTC
>CAZCOC010000094.1:0-6054 GCA_964500075.1 uncultured Salinibacterium sp. | reverse complement strand
ACCGTGACCCGGTCAACGACCCGCCGTGCGATGAGCTCGACCGCCAATCGCAAGGCGAATGTCGTCTTGCCCGCTCCAGGGGTTGCTGCGGCGAGAAAGTCACGGGGTTCGCTCTCGAAATAGCGATCGAGTGCCTCTGCTTGCCACGCTCGGAGCTTTTCAGCGGTGCCACGGGCAGCGCGCTCCGGATAGGCCGGTGAAAGGTGCTCGACGGCGAAAGTGCCGACGGTTGGCCCGGGAAACGCCTGCTCGGGCAAACTCATGCTCACTTGATACGACTGTACGCGGGTCTTGGTGGCTCAGTCGCGCTGACCGAGACGGGGCCGCTCAATCGCGGTGTGTCCGACAAGTCGAGCCGGCCGAACAGAGCCGACCCCGAACTTGGCGGTCGCGGCATCCATCACGTGCTCAGCCTCGCGCCATCCGTCGTTCTCGTCCCAAAGCCCCTGCTGCACAGCACCGGCGGCAACAAGTTGCTCGGCCCGCACGCCAATCAATCGGATGGCGCTGGACTCGAAGCCGCGATCGTTCGCCAGCACCAGCGTCTCCACGATCTGCAGCGCCTCCTGATAGATCCGTCGGCCGAGATCGGTCGGTTGAAGAATCGTGTGGGACCTCGTGATGGTCGTGAAGTCGCCGTAGCGCACTTTGACCACAATGGTTCGGCCCAGCAGTCCGGCCACCCGCAATCGCACCGCCACCAGATTCGACATGCGCAACAGTTCGCGCCGGATGATGCGCTGCTCAGACACGTCGTGCTCGAACGTCATTTCGTGGCCGACGCTCTTCTCGTCGCGGCCGGCTTCGACCGGGCGCGGGTCGATGCCCCAGGCAAGCTCGTGCAGGCGATGCCCGCTCGACTCGCCGACAATACGGCTCAGCGAATCGAGATCGCTGGCTGCGAGTTGACCGATCGTGTTGATACCGCGAGCCCGCAGCAACTCTTCGGTTTTAGGTCCGACGCCCCAGAGTTTGCCGATGGGCAGCGGATGGAGAAAGGCGATGGTTTCTAACTGTGGGATCACCAGTAATCCATCCGGCTTGGACAGACCGGAAGCAATCTTTGCCATGAACTTGGTCGACGCGGCGCCCACCGAACAAACAAGACCGGTCTCGGCTCGAATTCGGGCTCGCAATTGTTGTGCCACCCGAATCGGGGAGCCGAACACGGGGCGTGCCGAGGCGACATCTAAAAAGGCCTCATCGATACCGAGTGGTTCGACGTTTGGGGTGAAGTCCTCGAAGATCGCCATGGCTATGGCCGAGTAGTGGCTGTACCGCTCGAAATGCGGCTCGAGCACAATCGCTTGCGGGCAGCGCCGAAGTGCAATCGACATCGGCAGCGCCGAGTTAACGCCGAACTTTCGCGCCTCGTAGTTCGCCGCGGTAACGATGGAGCGGGTCGATCGATGACCAACGATGACGGGCTTCCCGACGAGGTCCGGGTGATCGAGCAATTCCACCGAAGCGTAAAACGCATCCATGTCGACGTGCAGAATCGTTGCCGTCGAGTCATCGACCGTCGCTGCGGTCACCCGTCGATCGCGCCCGTCCTGCTTGCCCATACTGTCATCCTCGCAGCAACAACCGACAGTGCTGTTTGACGCGCCAAACGAAAGCAGGGCGGGCGTCGGGAGCACCGACATCCGCCCTGTTCGGGTGAACTGTTCTAGGCCTTAGCGGCGGCGGCGGCTTCCTCGGGTCACGAGCCCGTAGATGGCGAGCACGAGCACTGCTCCGCCAATCGCCAGCAACCACGTCGTGATGTCGAAGAAGCCCTGCAGGCCAATCCCGAACAACTGGCTTCCAAGAAAGCCGCCCACGAGGGCACCGACGACACCGAGCACGAGGGTGAGGATCCAGCCACCGGCGCCCCTTCCGGGAAGGATGGCTTTTGCGATGGCCCCGGCGATCAATCCGAGGACGATCCAAGCGATGATACCCATGATGAACTCCAGTTCTTCAGGAAAATGCCACGAAGATCGGGGCAATTGTCGAGCGTACGCCCAGAAAAGGATCTGAACTAGGGTTTTGAGTCATAGCAACTGCAATTGGAACGGTGTATAGCTAGAGCAATGACAACAGTTCACCCGTGGCGCAGATTCGTGGCGATCGGCGATTCGTTCACCGAAGGGATCGGTGACCCAGAACCTGAGAGCATCGGCGGACACCGCGGCTGGGCCGATCGGGTCGCCGAGGTGCTCGCTCAGCCAGTCGAAGATTTCGCCTACGCGAACCTCGCTGTTCGCGGCAAAGTGCTGCAGCAGATTGTGGACGAACAAGCTGAGGCGGCGCTCGAGCTCAAGCCTGATCTCATCAGCGTCTCGGCTGGCGGCAACGACATTATTCGTCTTGGGACAGATCCCGACGCGATCGCCGCGCGATTCGACAGGCTAATGCGGGTACTCCGGCGCGACGGCGCAACAGTATTAATGTTCACCGGACCCGATATCGGCATGACGCCGGTATTGCGCCGGTCCCGCGGCAAGGTCGCCATTTACAATGAGAACCTGCGCGCGATTGCCCACAACCACGACGCGATCGTCGCTGACATGTGGGGCGTGCGGGAGCTAGCCGACGCACGAATGTGGGATCGAGACCGCCTGCATTTCTCCCCAATTGGCCACCACACGGTTGCGCGAATGGCGCTCTCTGCGCTCAATGTCGAGAATTCGTTGCGGCCGCTCAACCCCGTGCCGCTCCCCGCCCGAGCGTGGCGGCAGGCACGCACTGACGACCTCGTTTGGGCGCGGGAACACTTCGTACCTTGGGTTGTGCGACGCCTTCGAAACGAGTCCTCTGGGGATACTCTCGCCCCAAAACGACCAACGTTCTAGCTCGCGCCGGTTTGAGATCGAGCTTGTTCAGCCAGCGATCCCCGCGTAACCCGTTCGTCTGGCAGCTGGGCAATCGAATGGATCGCCTGCAGCGCCGAGCCCAACTTGATTGAGGTACCTGATGACGATGCGATACGACGTGAGCAGGCTGACCTCGGTGTAGAGGATGCCACGGCTCTCGCAGTACTCCCGAACGATTTCGCCTGCCCGTTTCAGGTGCGGGCGCGGCATGGTCGGGAACAGGTGGTGCTCGACTTGGTAGTTCAGTCCACCCATGAAGTGGTTCATGAAGTGGCCGCTGCGGATGTTGCGGCTGGTGAGAACCTGACGACGGAGAAAGTCGACTTTTGAGTCCCTCGGCAGGATGGGCATCCCCTTGTGATTTGGGGCAAAGGACGCGCCCATGTAGACCCCAAAGACGGCGAGTTGAACACCGAGAAACGCGAACGCCATTCCGAGCGGGAGGAACGCGAAGACGATTGCGACATAGCTGATGTTGCGAACGAGCAGGAGCACAATCTCGAGGGCACGCTTATCGACTGCGCCTTTCGAGAACACCGTCATGAAGGCGTGCCGGTGGAGGTTTAAGCCTTCGAAAATGAGAACCGGGAAGAATAAATAGCCCTGACGGTGTGCCATGAACTTGCTGATGCCGGCGAGGCCCTCTGCCTTGTCCTGCTGGAAGATGATGAAGTCGGTCTCGATGTCCGGGTCTTTATCGACAATGTTCGGATTCGCGTGATGGCGCGAGTGCTTGGACATCCACCACGAATAGCTGATGCCGACAACGAGGTCTGCCATAATGCGCCCAAGAAAGTCGTTGGTCTTTCCTGACTCAAACACTTGTCGGTGCGCGAGCTCGTGGGTGATGAAGGCGTACTGGGTGAAGATGATGCCGAGTGCTGCGGCGATCAGGAGGATGAACCAGGTGCCTTGCAGCGCGGCAAACCCGAACCAGACCCCGATCATGGCCACCGTGATCACCGAGAAGACCGCAACGTAGAAGCCGCGGCGACGGCGAAGCAGCCCTGATTCGCGGATCGTTCTCATCAACGCTGCGAACTCGCTCATCGGGTTGGCAACTCCGCGATCTCCTGTGCGAATCACTCGGTCACGTGAGACGGACGATGCACCAGAGGCGATGACAGAAGACACGTGGCTCCATGGGAGTCGAATGACTTCGCAGTCACTTGAAGCGAGCAGTCGCTCGGATGTTCCGAGCTTACTGGCGGAGACCGGGGCTACGGTGCAAGCGGCGCGCAGAGCGAAGTGTCTCGGCGAATCCACAGATTCGGTTAGAACAGGGCAAAGGGATTACTCAAGCGCCACCATGGGCCAGGGTCAGCGATCGTCGAGTCGAGTTCGATCGGCACGGTGACGACCCGGTCGCCGACGGCGAAGCTCAGCTCGCCCACATCCTGGCCTGCCTTACCGTAGAGAACAGACTCCGATTCGACGATGGCCGTGATGGACGAGCCAGCCCAGGTCACGATCGAGCGCGATTCTGCGGCAACGCCGGTGGAGGCATCCCCCCATACCGTCTCGTACTCTGCGACAGGCTGGCCCGCTTTGACAAGTTCGACACTCTGGAAGCCGGCGACAGTGCCGATCAACAACGCGCTAATGCTCTCGTTGAGGGTCGGTCGGTCCGGCCCACCGAGGGCGGCACCGATGAGCGTGACAGTCTCGCCGCCGACGACGTAGTCCGCCGAGAACAGCAGGCAGGAGCCCGCCTCATCGAGGGTTCCCGTTTTGATCCCGTCGACACCGCCGCGACCGAGAAGGCTATTCGTGTTCTCGACGATCGCAATGCCAGGTATATCGGCGCTTGAGGTTGCCACGATCTCCGAGATCACCGGGTTCTCGACGGCGAGCCTGGCAAGTTCGACGAGCTCGGTCGCGGTGCTGACGTTGCTCGGCAGAATGCCGGTCGGATCCGTGATGATCGTCGCGGCGAGCCCGTGGGAATCGAGCCAGGATCGCGTAGCTGTCAAGAATGCCTGTTCTGAGCCGAACGCCCAGTTCGCCATCGACTCCGCGTAGTTATTCGCCGACGGCAACAGCATCAGCTGGAGCATCGCGTATTGCGAGATCGTGACGCCATCCACGACTGGCACGACGCTGCCGCCATCCGCGACCTGCTCCCAGTAGAACTGCGCATCGACCTCCGACAGCGTAATCCCGGGGCCAGTCTCTCCGAGGGCGAGTGGCCGGGCATCCAGGGAAACCAGAGCAGTCACGATCTTCGTGATTGACGCAATCGGGAGTGCCTCGGCACTACCGGAACTCGCCAGCACGCCGTCGTACCCGATCGCCCCGACCGCTGCGGCACCGTACGGCGGAAAACCGATTTGCGCTGGAGTCAACGTTGGCACGGTCACCGCCAGAACCTGCGCTGGAACCGGGTCGATCGGTGCGAGCAACGTCAGAGGCAGATAAAAGCCAGCAGCGAGCGCCACCGAAAGCGCACTACCCACGAGGATGCGCCGACGTAAATACAGCCGTCTGCGCGTCGCGTTGTGGGTTGTCTGCTGCACCCGGTAATCCTAATGAGGTGCTTGCTGGCACCTCTCCATGCGGGCCTTCGCCGTCAGCAATCGGCGCTAAGCGAGACCACCGTCGATCGAGCGCTTCGCCGGCAGCACCGTTTCAGGAACGAGCACCTCGCTCGTCGCGTTGAGGGTCTCACCACGAAAGAAGGGCTTCGAACGGTCGAAGAATGACCACACCACCATGAGCACAGCCCCAACCAAGAGGGAACCAATGCCAACAACGAAGACGCCGCCGATGCCAAAGAGAACCGTGAAACCGTACTCGGGGTTGATCATGTCGATGGCAGCGAAGATGAACGCCGCTGACAGCATCAGGGCGCCGAGGAGCGGGAAGAGGAACTTGAACACGATGTTGTGCGCGGAAGTGAAAAGCTCGCGTCGGAAGAACCAAACACACGCGTACCCGGTGATTGAGTAGTAGAACGCGATCGCAAGGCCGAGCGAGAGAATCGTGTCGGAGAGGAAGTCTTCGCTCACGATCGTCATCAGCACGTAGAACGTCGAGGCGACGACACCCATCACGATGGTCGAGTATGCGGGAGTCTTGAACTTGGGGTGCACCGTGCCGAATCGTTTCGGCAGCGCCCGGTAGGTGGCCATTGCAAGCGTGCCGCGCGCCGTCGGCAGGATCGTCGTCTGGGTGGAGGAGATCGCTGACACCATCA
>CAZCOC010000093.1:0-6137 GCA_964500075.1 uncultured Salinibacterium sp. | reverse complement strand
CCCATGACGTCACCGACGACCCGCGATGACTTGACGTGACCTCGATCTGGCCGCAAGCCCATCTCTGTCATCTGATACAGGATGCGCCTCTGAACCGGCTTCAGGCCGTCGCGGGCGTCGGGAAGCGCACGCGAATAGATTACCGAATAGGCGTATTCGAGAAACGAGCCCTGCATCTCGGCAGTGACATCGATGTCTTCGATTCGCTCGCCCGAGGTGCCGTCGAGAGAGGTGGAATTGATGGTAGCCATAGGATTGCACCCATGCTACCGGCGGTCTCGCGCGACGCGATCAGCCTTGCCGACGTGCTGCAAAGTTGTCTCTTGTCCACCCTCGGTAGGCCGAATCGACTCGATCTGGCCCCGGTCGGGCAGGCGATTGTGGTGCTCATCGACGGGCTCGGCGTTGAGGCGCTGCGCGCGCGCGCCGGCCACGCGCGCGTGCTGAGCGCCGCTCTCTCGCCGAGATCGATCATCCACAGCGGCTTTCCAACGACGACTGCGGCGGCGATTGCAACGCTAACGACCGGAGCCTCTCCTGGCCGACACGGACTCGTCGGGTATTCGGTGCTCGACGCTGCCCACGGTCGTGTCGTCAACCAACTCACCGGCTGGGATGATCGCCTTGATCCACTCAGCTGGCAGCGCGTTCCTACAATCTTCGAACGGGCATCCGAAGTTGGCGTGAGTTCTGCGGCGATCGGGCCCGAGCGCTTTCGCGATTCCGGGTACACCAAAGCCGTGCTGAGGGGTGCCAAGTACCACGGAGCTTCACGCATTGTCGACCGGATGCTGCAAGCCGCTGAGCTCGCTGCGCCCGGGTTGTCTGCACTCAACTACGTCTACGTGCCGGAGCTCGACATCGCATCGCACGCATACGGGTGGCAATCTCGGGCGTGGATCGAGGCGCTCGAAGAGACCGATGCAGCACTGCGCCGACTGACCGCTGCACTCGGGCCGAACACCGGTCTTCTTGTCACGGCTGATCACGGGGTGCTCGATGTCGACGCGCGTTCGCACGTGCTCTTCGATTCGGTTTCAGCGCTGGTCGATGGGGTGAGGTTTGTTGCTGGTGACCCGCGGTGCCTTCAGCTGCACATCGCATCGGATGCCTCACCTGCCGTCCGGCAACGGCTTCTTGAGGCGTGGCGGGCGTCCGAGTCATCGCGCGCCTGGGTCGCCTCTCGAGATGAGGCGATTGAGGCGGGGTGGTTTGGCGAAGTCGACCACGTGGTTCGGCCACGAATCGGGGACATCGTTGTAGCGGCTCGAAAGACCATTGCGTACTACGACTCCAGGGACAGTGTCAGCACGGCTCGATCCATGATCGGCCAGCACGGCTCATGGTCTGACGCGGAAACCCGAGTTCCATTGCTTCGCTTTGGGGCCTTTGCCCGGTGAGTCGCTCGGCGAGCCCAAGACCGAGATCGTCGGCTCAGCCCAGATCGTCATCCGGTCTGGCCCCAAAGACGATCTCATCCCAACTTGGCATCGCTGCCCGCCCTTTCTTGCCCCGCACGCCTGGTTGTGGCGCAGTCGAGCGGGGTGATTCCGCGCGTGGCTCTGCGAGAAAATCATCAAGCGGAACATCCACGAGTCGAATCGAGCCGGATGATGGATGCAAGGAGGCGGGGTCGGTCATCGGCCCATCGTCATCGAAATTTGCGCTCTCGCGCTCGCCACGGCGACGCCGCAACGCCTCCAAGAGGTCAGCGGTCTGGTTGCCTGGCTGGCTTGGTTCCGATTCCCGGTGCGCGGTCCGGCCGAACGGCACTGCCTCAAGCAGCGGGCCAGTCGCAGCCAGCTCAGATTCGTCCGCGGTGAACGAAGCTGTGGCAGCGTGGTTCTGAGGGCTATCGCCGGAATGGGGTTGCGGTTCGAATGCTCCACTGTCGAAGCGCGAAGAGTTACTCGCTGGGGCCGAAGGAGCGACAGCCCGCAGCCGCGGAATGAGGATTCCACCGACATCCCCCTGTTGCGAGAGCGCGATGGCTTCGCTGTTCAGAGGTGCGAGTGAATGCTTGCGCGGGTCGAATTGCCAACGAGCATCGTGCTCGATCTGATGGGCTGTGAACGAAAGCTTGACGATCCAGCCCGAGCTCAGGTCCTTCCAGCTCGCCCAGCGCTCGTTCACACCGCCGAGGTCGTGCAGTCGCTCGCGAATCGCGGTGCCGAAGGTCTTACCCTGACCGAGTGGGTCGACGTCGGCAGCGGTATGCACGTGCACTGCCAGCGCAGACTCAATGACGAATTCACGCTCAGCCAGCACCGGGCCCTCGAACCGTTGAATGTACTCAACCGCTACGCCCGTTATCGCTGCAACATCCTGAGCGGACATCCCGGCGCGGATGTGTGCCTGAATCTCCTTCGGCGGAAGTTTGCGACCGGAGTCCTGATCAGGTACCGACTGCCGAAGTCGGGATTGGACTGACTCGTCGACCGGCACACGAAAGCGGGTGCCGTCATCAGATGCCACGAGCAGTGCGCCCTTTTCGACGCCGATCACACTCAAGTCATGCATGCGGAAATGCCCTCCAGCGTTCGCTGTTCGAGGCAAGGATGACACGACTTGGCCCGGATTCACGGGAATACGGCTGGCGTGCCGCATGTTGAGTCCCAGACGAGCATTGAGCGGTTGTTCGATGGTTTGCTATTCGGTTTGCTTTCATGCAAACTGTGCGCGCCGAATCCGTTGAATGCGGCATACGAGAACTGGATGAGCATGGCGACCGACTACGACGCACCGAGAAAAACCGACGATGACTCCGAATCGATCGAGGCCCTCAAGGAGCGTGTTCCTGATAGCGCATCAGGGTCAATTGATGCTGACGATGCTGACAACCCTGGCAGTTTCGAGCTCGCTGGAGCGGATCTCTCAGATCTCGATCTCGACATTGTGGTGCTTCCACCGCAGGCGGACGAGTTCACGTGCGTGAACTGCTTTCTCGTGATGCACCGTTCCCAGATTCATCACACCGATAAACTCGGGCCGTGGTGTCTTGAGTGCGCGGCCTAGCCCTCAGCTTGGCGGCGTTCGCCTGAGAACCGCTTCGAGCTGTTCGGGATTTCTTGTGGAAATGAGCCAGTACGGCGTTGGGTCGCTCGGGTCGGAAAGTGTCACCCTAATGACCGGGTCGATCCACCCGCGAATCAACAGCCATGCTCGAGCGTCGAGTCGCTGCCCGCGTTCAAGTCGTGCAAGTTCTCCGCGTGCCGACTCGGTGTCGGCAATTGCGTCGAGCGGCAGGGTAGCGCGACCGGCCCTGAGCCGACCGTCCGCAACCTCGATCACGGGCGAAGCCAAGAGGAGCAGCCCAACCGATCCGCCGTACAACACCAAGGCGGTCCCGACTCCAACGAAGAAGTTGATCGGCAGAAATACGAGGAGGCTCGCCGGAATCACCAGCGCAGTAGCCAAGTAGAGCCATGGTGCTGGCCAGAGGCGTTCACGGTAGCGAGGCACGGTCCAATTAGACACCGTTCTACTGGCATTCAGTTCGTTCATCGTTCTGGACTAATCTCGACTCGTGACCGCCAACGTCGAAGTGCTCATCGGATCCGGTGAGGTGCCGAGCTATGCACACCCTGGAGACGCGGGAGCTGATCTCTGTGCTGGCGAGCCCTGCACTCTCGCTCCAGGAGCGCGAGCGACCATAGGCACAGGAGTTTCGCTTGCCCTACCAAACGGCTATGTCGGCTTCGTTGTTCCGCGCAGCGGACTGGCGGCCAAGCATGGGATCACGATCGTGAATAGCCCTGGAACGGTTGACGCTGGATATCGCGGTGAGATTTGCGTGACACTCCTGAATACGGATGCCGAGCAATCATTTTCAGTTTCGCCCGGTGATCGAATTGCCCAGCTCATCGTGATGCCCGTCTCGATGGCGACCTTCGTACCCGTGCGCGAGCTACCGGGAAGCCATCGCGGCTCTTCTGGTTTCGGATCAACCGGCGTGGGATCCGTCACAGGTAGCTCGGCGCCAGACAGCCCAAAAGAACCAGGAGTTTATTCGTGAGTGACCCCACCCCCGGCCGCACAGGTCGTGAAGCTGGCGCAAACCGGGAAGCGCCAGATGGCGATGAGATCGACATCCCAAAGTCGGCCCCAGCGGATCGAGAGATCAACGGTCCACTCGACGAGAGCGAAGCGAACGCGGTTCGACCGTACGTCGATCTTGGTGGCGTAAAGATTCTGCCGAGGCCCGAGTTGCACTTGAGGCTCGAGGTGGAGGAGGGGAGCAAGCGGGTCGTCGCGGTCGGACTTGACTACGCCGGTTCGACCCTGCAGATTCAGCCATTTGCAGCGCCGCGGTCGAGTGGCCTGTGGCACGAGATTCGCGCTCAGATCGTCGAGCAGATCAGCAAGCAGGGTGGATCGACCAGAGTCATAGACGGGCCGTTCGGGCCAGAGGTTCAGGCCGAGATCCCGGTTTCGGGTGATGCTTCTGGCAGCACGCGGTTGGCCCGCTTCATCGGCGTCGATGGACCCCGTTGGTTTCTTCGCGGCGTGATCGCGGGCGAAGGGGCAGTCAAGCCGGATGCCGCGGCGTTGGTCGAGGACTTGTACCGCTCGATCGTCGTCGTTCGCGGCACAACCCCAATGCCACCGCGAGATCTCATTCCGTTGCACATGCCCGCGACCGCGCAGGCCGGCGCACCGGGCGATTTGAACGACTCGGGGGGTGCGGCTTAATGACCGACGGTGATTCGCCGGCGCTGAAGAACGAGCACGATGCACGAGACAGCGTCCTTGAGCACGATGAAACACCCAGTTTTCGCGAGAGCTTGAGCGCCGCGGCACGGAAGGCAGGGATCGCGAAGGTCCAGCCGGGCGAAGCACCGAGTGCGAGTGCGCTGCTCGCGGCGATCGGCGGTGTCCGCGGCTTGGTCGAATCGATTTTGCCTGGACTTGTGTTTCTCGTCACCTACACGATTACCTCGCAATTGCTCCCTTCGGTTCTTATCCCGATCGGAGTTGCGGGAATCTTCGTGGTCGCCCGCCTCGTTGCACGAACTCCGGCAACCTCAGCCGTCGCTGGCGTCGTGGGGATTGGGGTGTCCGCTGCGCTCGCACTGTTCACTGGCAATGTGAACGACAACTTCGTTCCGGGGCTCATCATCAATGCCATTTCGCTCACGGTCTTTGTCGTCAGCGTGCTGGCGAGGTGGCCGCTCGTCGGACTGCTTGTTGCACTGCTCACCGGCGACGTCGGCGAATGGCGCAAGGATCCAGCAAAGCTTCGCGTGGCATACCTCGCGAGTGGATTGTGGATCGGCCTATTCGCTCTCCGGCTCGGCGTTCAGGGACCTTTGTACCTAGCCGAGCAGACGAGTGTGCTCGCGGCAACCAAGCTCGTCATGGGCGTTCCTCTATACGCTGCGGTGCTCTGGGTGACCTGGTTGCTCGTGCGAACCGCCTATTCGCGGCCCCGACCAGAGTGAGGCAGGAGACATCAATGTCCGCAGTAAATAGTTTCGGTGCCAAGGCGACGCTACGAGTCGGATCGACCGATTATGAGGTGTTTCGGATCGACTCTGTGCCCGGGTACGAGCGGCTTCCGTTCAGCCTCAAAGTACTGCTGGAGAATCTCTTGCGCACCGAAGACGGCAAGAACGTCACGAAAGCGCAGATCGAGTCGCTCGGATCGTGGGATGCCGCGGCAGAACCGGACACCGAGATTCAGTTCACGCCAGCACGCGTGGTCATGCAGGACTTCACGGGAGTTCCCTGCATCGTCGACCTAGCCACAATGCGCGAAGCCGTTGTGGCGCTCGGGGGGGACCCGACGAAGATCAACCCGCTCGCTCCTGCTGAACTCGTTATCGACCATTCCGTCATTGCAGATCTGTTCGGCACAGCTGACGCGCTCGAGCGCAACGTGGAACTCGAGTACGAACGAAACGGCGAGCGCTACCAATTCCTCCGCTGGGGTCAGACCGCATTCAACGACTTCAAGGTCGTCCCGCCGGGCACCGGAATCGTTCATCAGGTCAATATCGAATACCTGGCACGGGTGACGTACACGCGTGAGGTCGGCGGGGTGCTGCGCGCATTTCCAGACACCTGTGTCGGCACCGACTCGCACACCACCATGGTCAACGGGCTCGGTGTGCTTGGCTGGGGCGTCGGCGGCATCG
>CAZCOC010000092.1:0-6159 GCA_964500075.1 uncultured Salinibacterium sp. | reverse complement strand
CGATTCTGCAGGACCCGTTCTTTGATGAAACTCGGGATGCCGCCGCGAACTACGGTGCCATCGGAGCGGTCATCGGGCACGAGATCGGGCACGGCTTCGACGATCAGGGCTCGAAGTACGACGGCGATGGTCGGCTTACTGACTGGTGGACCGCTGACGATCGTGCCGCATTCGATGAGCGCACAACCGCGCTTATCGCACAGTACGACGCGCTAGCTCCACGACAAGTGCCAGACCATCACGTCAACGGTGCCCTGACAATCGGCGAGAACATCGGAGATCTCGGGGGTCTTGCGATTGCCTGGAAGGCCTATTTGATCTCGCTGGAAGGTGCCGAACCCCCGGTGATCGACGGTCTCACCGGAGCCGAGCGGTTCTTCCTCTCCTGGGCTCAGGCCTGGCAGATCAAGGCGCGCGACGAAGAGGTTGTGCGGCTGTTGTCGATCGATCCGCATTCGCCGAACGAGTTTCGCTGCAATCAGATCGTCCGAAACATCAGCGAGTTCTATGCCGCCTTTGGCCTTGTCGAGTCGGATGCGCTCTGGTTGGACCCGAAAGATCGCGTCGCCATTTGGTAGAAACTGAGCGCACTCAAGAGCGTCGGGACCGCACGCGCAACTCCGTCGGCGGCCGTCACCGGCGGACTGGCGACACGGAAAACTTCGCCGGTACCTTCAGCGCGCTCGGAAAACTCGCCTATGAGGGCGCAAACGTCTCGGCCAGTGTGGCGGACATCACCACGGGCAAGACGCTCGTTGCCATTGATGATCGCATTGTCTTGCCAACGGCGAGCCTCGGCAAAATTTTATTGCTCATCGAAGTGTCTGCGCGACTGACCGCGCGCGACTTGACGGGGCTCGGTATTCTCGACAAGACAGCCAAGCATTCGGTTGGCGATTCGGGAATCTGGCAGCACCTGCAAGCCCCGTCGCTGCCGGTGGCCGACCTGGCAACCATCGTCGGCGCGACGAGCGACAACATTGCGACGAACGTGCTGCTGTCACAAGTCGGCCTGGACGCGGTGCGCGCCCGAACCGAGTCCCTGGGACTTATGAGGACCGCACTGCTCGATCTGGTGCGTGACAGTCGTGGACCGGATGATGCTCCGCAGCTCTCGGTCGGATCAACCGCGGAATTGAGCTGGTTGTTTGGGGCTCTCGCGAGAAGCGAGGTCGTTGACGCCGTCACCAGCCAGCGCGTGATGGGGTGGTTGTCACTCAATAGCGACCTCTCGCTGGTGGCGAGCGCCTTCGGCCTTGACCCGCTCGCACACCGCGGAATCGACCACGGCACCCTTCTCGTCAACAAGACCGGATCTGACAAGGGAGTGCGCGCTGAAGCGGGTGCGTTGCGCGGCGTGCGTCGTTCGTTGACGTACGCCGTGTCGGTGCAATTCAACGACAATGAACTGGCTTCGCGGCTCAGAGTTATGGATGCCATGAGAACAGTCGGGTTCGACCTATTGGAGTACGTTCACTAAGGCGGACAATCTTGGCCGTCTTGTTTCTGCGCAACCGAGAACCCGACCGTGTCTGCACCGACAGACCCTGGAGCCGCCGTACCCCAAACCGAGACACCGCGTACGCCAGCGGCGAGGACCACGGTCACGGCTGGATCGCGCGGTCGACCTTGCGGTTTTTGCCGTGATCAACCACAGTCAAAGCACCATGACGTACACCCCATCGACAAAGCCAGGATTCACCGCCCTTTATGCCGTCGGATACGTCGGTGCATATATCGCCCTCATCACACCGGTCGCTACGACGCTGGCACTGAAAGTCGCTGAACTTGACCCGGCAGGCAAGGAAGCCAGCCTCGGCGCCATCAGTGCGATTGGCGCCCTCGTCGCTATCGTGTCGAACGCCTTTACAGGTGCGCTGAGCGATCGAACACAATCGCGCCTCGGTCGCCGTCGGCCATGGATCGTCGGCGGCGCACTTGGTGGCGTGGTCGCGCTCGCAATCGTCGGTTTTGCACCGACAATGGTGGTGGCGACCATTGGCTGGGTCTTGGCCCAACTCACCCTGAACATGGTGCTTGCCGCGCTGCAGGCCCTCTTGCCGGATCAGATTCCCTTGGAAAAGCGCGCAAGGGTGAGCGCTGTCCTCGGTATCTCGCAACAGGTATCTCCATTGCTTGGAATTGGTATCGCCTTCGGCGTTCAGGCCGCCGGGGGAGGTATCGGACTGATGTTCTTGGTGCCCGGCGTCGTCGGCGCGATCATGTTGATCGTTCTTGTTGCGCGCATCCGCGATGTACCCCACGATGCACCCCTGCCGTTCTCGTGGCGAGAGTTCATTGCAGGATTCCGAATTGAGAAGGGCAAGCGCTACGACTTCGGTTGGGCATGGTTCGGTCGCTTCTTCGTCATTCTTGGCTTTGCGGTATACACGACATATCAGGTCTACTTCATTGCCGATCGGCTTGGAGTGAGCGGCCCGAATGTCGTACTCACGCAGCTCTATGCCCTCATCGTCTTCTCGATCGTGCTCACCGGCAGCGCACTCGTCTCCGGGCGGCTCTCGGATCGAACCGGCCGACGCAAACCGTTCGTGTTTGCGTCGGCGGCAATAGTTGGTGTGGGGTTGAGCCTGTTGGCGTTCACTGATTCGTTGCCGATGTTCTTTGTTGCTGCGGCAGTCATGGGGGTTGGAATCGGGGCGTTCTTCGCAGTGGACCTCGCGCTTCTCACGGATGTGCTGCCTGACAAGGAGAATAAGGCGGCCAAGGACATGGGCATCTTCAATATCGCCAATTCATTGCCACAATCGGTCGCCCCGGCGATCGCGCCGCTCTTTCTCGCCATCGGGGGTTCAGGAAACTACACCGCCCTCTTTCTCGCGGGCGGTGTCTTTGCCGTCATCGGGGCAATCCTGATCGCTCCGATCCGAGTCGTGAAATAGTCGGATGCCGCAACCCGAGCCGCTCACCACGCTCCAGAAGGCGGCTCTCGTAGTCGGCGCCGGGTTCTGGCGAACGACGTCAGCTCCTGGCATCCGAGCGGTCACGATGTCCGACGGGCCGCACGGACTTCGAGTGCAACCGGGCGGCGGCGACCAGCTCGGCCTCGGCGAGAGCGTGCCAGCCACCTGTTTTCCGCCGGCGACCGGAATCGCTTCGAGTTGGAACCGGGAGCTGCTTGAGCGCGTCGGCGCGGCACTCGCGGTGGAGGCGCGCGAACAGGGTGTCGACGTGGTGCTCGGCCCGGGAGTCAACATCAAGCGTTCACCACTGTGCGGCCGCAACTTCGAGTACTTCTCCGAGGATCCGCTCATCAGCGGGGTGCTCGGTGCCGCTTGGGTACGCGGTCTGCAGGCGGGTGGTGTCGGCGCGAGCCTGAAGCACTTCGCGGCCAACAATCAGGAAACCAACCGCATGACGGTCAGCGTTGAGGTCGACGAACGTACGTTGCGGGAGCTCTACTTGCCCGCCTTCGAGCGCATCGTCAAGCAGGAGCAACCTTGGACCGTGATGTGTTCATACAACAGAATCAACGGCACCTATGCTGCAGAGGATCGCTGGTTGCTGACTGAAGTGTTGCGCGAGGAGTGGGGCTTCGACGGACTCGTTGTTTCAGACTGGGGCGCCGTCGAGCGGCGGGTGCCGGCCATTGCGGCGGGTCTCGACCTCGAAATGCCGGGCCCCCAGCGAGACAGCACCGATGCAGTTTTTGCGGCCGTCAACTCCGGCGAGCTCGATGAAGCGGTACTGGATGCCGCGGTGGCTCGCATTGCGAATCTTGCCGAGAAGGTGCAGGTGTTGCTGCGCGGTGATCGGCTGCATCCGGCCGAGCAGACTGAAGTACACCACGCATTGGCGCGAGAGGCCGCAGCGGAGTCGATGGTGTTGTTGCGCAACGAAGGCGCGGTATTGCCGCTCGCGCCCGAGCAGTCGATCGCGGTCATCGGGCAGTTTGCGCGCAGCCCGAGATTCCAGGGCGCCGGGAGCTCTCAGGTCGTCGCCACCCGGGTCGACACCGCGCTTGATGCGCTCATGGAACGTACCGAGGCCGATCTCGAGTTCGCGGCAGGCTACAGTTTTGATCGTTACGCGGATGTGCAGGGGCTCATCGACGAGGCTGTCGCCGCAGCACGTCGCGCTGACGTGGCGTTGCTCTTTGTAGGGCTGCCCGAAGGTGCCGAATCCGAGGGATTCGATCGAACGCACCTCGACCTGCCAGCAGCGCAGCTCGACCTCATCGCCGCTGTCGCAGCTGCGAATCGCAACACGGTCGTCATTCTCACCAACGGCGGCGTGGTGTCTCTTGAGCCCTGGCACGATTCCGTGCCGGCAATCCTCGAGTCGTGGCTGCTCGGCCAAGCGGGGGGCTCGGCGATTGCTGACGTGCTGTTCGGCACGGTCGCTCCTTCTGGTCGACTGGCGGAGAGCATCCCGTTTCGATTGCAAGACACTCCCGCGTATCTCAACTTCCCCGGGGAAAACGACGTCGTGCGCTACGGAGAAGGCGTGTTCGTCGGGTATCGCTACTACGAGAGCGTTGACCGGCCGGTGCGCTATCCGTTCGGCTTCGGGCTTGGCTACTCGAGCTTTGCGTACGCCCAGTTGTCTGCCAGCGCAACCGAGGCATCCGTCACAGTCACCAACACCGGTCAGTGCGCCAGCAAACATGTCGTTCAGCTGTACGTTGCGCCCCCGGTGTCAGAGGTCGTGAGGCCGAAGCGTGAACTCCGTGGATTCTGCAAAATTGAGCTGCAGCCTGGCGAAGCGCGTCGCGTCGCGTTTACGTTGGAGCCGCGGGACTTCGCCCATTGGGACAACCGAACCTCGGACTGGCGAATCACCGGTGGCGAGTACGACATTGAGATCGGCCACGATTCGCATCACGTTGCATTGAGCACAACGGTAACGATCGCTGGTCCCCCGCGAGAGCGACTTACGCTCGACTCCAGAATCGCCGACTTTCTCTCGCACCCAGTCACTGGCCCGATACTCGCGCGCGCTGCGGGTGGCGCCGCCGTCAAAGCGGAGAGCGGCACAAGCATGCTCGACATGGTCGCCTCGATGCCGATGCGGCGACTCATGCGCTTTCCCGGTGTCGGTAACTCTCTCGCCCGGCTGCCGATGCTCATCGCGATCGCCAATAACCCGGCTGTTCTTGGGCTCGCTTCGTGGTGGCAGCGTCGGCGCGCACCCTAGTCGCTTTAGCTTCATTCCGGTAGCGGCACGATCGACTGGAGACTTCCCGGGACTCCGGGGTTAGGGTTGAACAAGGCAGAAATCATATCCAGACAAGAAAACCAAGCACACACCGAACGGAGCACAGCATGAAGGGCAAGATCCTCCTCGTAGTCGGGTTGGGTATCGGCTATGTGCTCGGCACGCGCGCTGGCCGCGAGCGCTATGAAGAGATTAAGGCGGCAGCGTCGAAGCTGTGGAACGACCCGCGAATTCAGAACTCGGTCGACCAGGCAAGCGACTTCGTCAGCGACGGAGCCAAGAAGGTGGTCTCGCAAGTGACCGGGTCGAAGCCCTCAGCACGCACACCCGCGGCGCGCAAGCCGGCCGCGCGCAAACCTGCCGCGCCAAAGAGCGGCTCGTCTAGCTCGTCGACGACGAAGTAGCGGCCGCGTGTTTGCGTCAGCGGAGCGCGACTCGGAGCGCTCGACAAAGCACGAGCGTGCGCCGAAGCGCTCGCTCCTCAGTCTCATCACTGACCTTCCTGGACTGTTCGCCGACCTCGTGCGAGGCGAGATAGAGTCGTTGAAAGCGGAGCTTCTCGAGAAGCTCAAGCACGCCGGCATCGGCATCGGGATGCTCGTGGTCGCCGGGGTGTTCGCGTTCTTTGCGACCGGTGTATTCACGGCCGCCGGCATACTCGGACTCGCCGAGGTCTTGCCGGCTTGGGCCTCCGCGCTGATCATCGGCGGTGCTCTGCTCGTGATCACCCTCATCCTGGCGCTGATCGGGGTCTCGCAGATCAAACGGGGAACACCGCCAACCCCAGACAAGACGATCACGAGCATCAAGAAGGATGTCGACGTGATCAAGGGCAACGGATAAGGAGATCGACAATGAGTGCAGAATCAATCGACGGCAAAGTCGCTGCCGCGCGCGCTGACCTTGAAAGCACCCTCAACGCGATTGAGGACAAGCTCAACGTGCCAAAGCGAGTAGGCGAGTTGACCGAGAAGGCGAAGG
>CAZCOC010000091.1:0-6177 GCA_964500075.1 uncultured Salinibacterium sp. | reverse complement strand
AAACATCGACTGAGAGCGTCGCCTGACGCAGCCGTTTAAGAAAGTCGAAGGACTGCGGCTGTCGTCAGGCGGTGATGTCAATCTCGCGCAGCAGGTCAGCGTTGATCGCGAGCCGCACCTTCTCGAGCAGCGCCTCAGGCACTGGTGAGTCGACGGTGAGCACGCTCAAAGCTTGACCACCCTTGCCCTGTCTGGCGATCTGCATGCCGGCGATATTGATGGCTGCCTCGCCGAACTCTTTGCCGTACACCGCAACGATGCCCGGCCGATCTTGGTAAACCATCACGATGAGATGGTCCGCGATCGGCACTTCGACGTCGTAGCCGTTGATCTCTACGATCTTCTGGATTTGCTTCGTCCCGGTGAGGGTTCCGGCGACCGAGATCGCCGCCCCGGACGCCAACGAACCAGAAATCCGCAGCAGGTTTCGGTATTCGTCGCTGACGGCATCCGTCGACAATCGCACGGTGATGCCGCGCTGCTCAGCAAGCAGAGGGGCATTCACGTAGCTGACAGACTCGCTGACGATGTTGGAGAACACGCCCTTGAGGGCGGCAAGTTTCAGCACGTTGACGTCGAACTCGGCGATCTCGCCGCGCACCTCGACCTCGATCGAGGTGACCGGGCTGTCTGCAAGGCCCGAGAACACTTGTCCGAGCTTCTCCATGAGCGGGATGCCCGGCCGCACGCTCGAGTCGATCGCGCCACCGGCGACGTTCACTGCGTCTGGCACGAGCTCACCGTCGAGGGCGAGCCGCACCGAGCGTGCAACCGAAACGCCGGCCTTCTCTTGGGCTTCGTCAGTTGAAGCACCGAGGTGGGGAGTGAGCACGACGTTGTCGAGGGCGAGCAGTGGGGATCCGGTCGGCGGCTCGCTCACGAACACGTCGAGGCCGGCGCCGGCGATGCGGTTCGACTTGAGGGCCGCGTACAGCGCATCTTCGTCGATGAGGCCACCGCGGGCGACATTCACGACGAACGCTGTCGGCTTCATGAGCGCAAATTGGTCGGTGCCGATCATCCCGGTCGTCTCCGGGGTTTTGGGCATGTGAATAGTTACGAAGTCACTCGACTTCAAGAGATCCTCGAGGCTCACAAGCGTCACGCCAAGTTGCTGCGCCCGCGCGCTCGTGACGTATGGGTCGTAGGCGACAACGGTCATCCCGAATGCCTGCATGCGCTCGGTGATGAGGGCCCCGATCCGGCCAAGGCCGATGATGCCGACGGTCTTCTCGTAGAGCTCGACGCCGGTGTATTTTGACCGCTTCCAGAGCCCGGCGGCGAGGCTGGCGTGCGCGACCGGAATGTGTCTGGCGAGGCTCAGAATGAGGCCAACCGTGAGTTCGGCGGCCGAGATAATGTTCGACGTCGGGGCGTTGACCACCATGACCCCCGCGGCCGTCGCCGCCTTGATGTCAACGTTGTCGAGACCAACCCCGGCGCGCGCGATGACCTTGAGGTTCTTGGCCGCCGCGATTGCCTCGGCATCGACGATGGTGGCCGAGCGAATGAGAATGGCGCTTGCTTCTGCGAGCGCGGTGAGCAGTGCAGCTCGGTCGGAGCCGTCCACCATGCGCACATCGATATCGGGCCCGAGGGCTTCGACGGTTGCTGGCGAAAGTTCTTCGGCGATCAACACGATCGGCTTGGCCACGGGATCGGATCCTTCGGGTCGCTGGAGCGGGGCAGCTGGAGGGGAGAGCTGGAGCGGGAGCGGGAGCGGGAGCGGGAGCAACCTTCGCAACTTTACTGTGCGCGGAGGCGGGCCGGCTCACCGGGCCGCCGGAACTCCGCGGTGGGTGTTCGCAGGGGTGCAACGATTGAGCCATGGTCGAGTCGCTGCAGTTGGGTCTGCGAATTGTGCTGGCGCTCGTTTTCGTCGGCATGGGCATCCTGCATTTCATCCCAGGCCCGGCCCGCGCGATGGCCGGAATGATTCCGCCAGCCATGCGAGGTCCCCGCTGGCCGAGTCCGCGAGCGCTCGTAATCTTCACGGGGCTCTGCGAGATCGCCGGTGGCATCGGCCTCCTCATTCCGCCAACGCGAACCGCTGCGGCAATCGCGCTCGTGGTGTTCCTTGTCGCGGTCTTTCCCGCGAACGCCTACGCCGCGAAGTATCCGGAACGATTTGGGCGCGTGGCGATCCCGTTCTGGCCGCGGCTCATCGGTCAGGTCGTGCTCATGGCGCTGATCGTGCTCGCGATTCTCTAGCGAGCTGCGCCAGAGGCAGCTACACCCCGATCAGTGAAACCGTCGGGCGAATGAGCGACTCAAGCGCGATAACCCCCAGTCCGAGCCCGGATGAGACGCCAAGCCCGACGAAGAAGATCACGGCCTTCTCGCCGACGTTTCGATGCCGCCCAATGATGAAGGCAGCGACGAATACGACGACCGGAATAATCACGCCAATCCAGAGGAGCCACCACGGCAGCCCGGCCGGATCGAGGCCACTGGCCTGGTAGAACTGCGGAAGCGAGATCAGATTGCCGACCACCTCCCAGACGTCGTACGCGAAGAACAGTGCGAACACGCCCGCAACAACCAGACTGAGCCAGCCGTAGCGTCCGCGCTTGGTCTCCTTCGCGTCATCCGTAACGATCTCAGCGATTGGGTTCTCGGAGTCTGCGACCCGCTTCTCGGAATCGGATACGGGCTTGTCTGCGATCGGCGTCTCGTCGGTCATTGCGCCCAGGCTCCAAGAATGAACGGCCACGGCAGCACGGCTAGGAGCCCGACGAGCAGCCAAGCCAAACGGCTGAGCGGCTTCTGGCCCCGCGTCAGGAGGAAGATCGCCGCGAACCATAGCGCCGGGCTCGCTAGCGCGAGGAACGCGCCGAACTGGAACATGATCTCGGTGAGTGGGTCAGCCGATACGTTTCGAATTCCGATGAAGCGCTGAAGCGACAACAGCCAGCCGAATGTATAGATGAGGTAGATGCCGCCGAGCACCCCGTACGTAACGAGCAGCACGCCGGGGGTCTGCCCGCCAGCGGGAGCCGGCTCGACGACAATGCTCTGCGGTGGCCGGGATGCCTGCGCATCGCCCGCGAGACTGGGATCATCATCGCCAGCCCAAGCCAGCGCATCCTCATCTCGATCAGCGATCATGCACACAACATACCGTTACATATGCGTCATGCGGATGATGTTGACTGGGGCAACAATGGATCTGATCACTGTTCGCGAAGTGCGCACGCCGCGCACTCGCGCCGAACTCGTCTTCGCCCGTGGCGACCGCGCCCTCGGCGGCGGTACGTGGCTCTATTCGGAACCGCAGGAGGGCCTCGAGGCCCTCGTCGATCTCACGACGATGGGGTGGGCGGACGTTGAGCGAACCGGCGCTGGCCTCGTGCTTGCCGCCACCTGCAGTGTCGCAACCGTGCGTGAACTCAGCGATGTTCCACTCTTTCAGCAGTGCGCGGACTCGCTGCTGGCCTCCTGGAAGATCCACCGGTTCGCGACCATCGGCGGCAACGTCGCGCTTGCCCTCCCGGCCGGCTCGATGAGCTCCCTGTGTGTCGCGCTCGACGCGGTCGCTGTGATCTGGACGGCAACAATGGAGCGGCGGATGCCCGTTGCCGAGCTTGTGCTCGGAGTGCAGTCGACCGCGCTCGAGCCGGGCGAGGTCATTCGGGCCATCGAGTTTCCGGCGGGCGCCCTCGCCTCGCGCACGGGGTTTCGACGCATTGCCCGTTCTCCGCTCGGACGCACTGGCACGCTCGTCACTGGGCGAGTCGATGACACCGGTGAGGCCGTCTTCACGGTCTCGGGCGGCACCACCCGGCCGCACCAGTTGCGGTTCGATGAACTGCCGAGCGAGCGCGCCCTCGCGAGCGCGGTGACGGGCATCCACGACTGGTATCTCGATGCCCACGGCAGCCCAGACTGGCGCCGGGCGATGAGCGTACTGTTCGCAGAGGAGCTGCGGGATGAGCTGTCGAAGCCGCAGCGGCGCGACCCGCAGCGTGACAGGCAAGAGGGGCTCGCGTGAAGTTCGAAATCAACGGCGAACCCGTCGAGGTTGAGCCACGCCCTGGACAAGTTCTGCGCACACTGCTGCGCGAGCAAGAGCACTTCGAGGTCAAGAAGGGCTGCGACGCCGGCGACTGCGGTGTCTGCACTGTGCTGCTCGACGGCGCACCGGCGCATTCCTGCATCGTTCCGGCGCACCGCCTCGAGGGCGCGAGCATCACGACCGTCACAGGCCTCGGGACTGCCGAGCGAGTGCACCCAATGCAACAGCAGTTCGTCGATGCTGGCGGCTTTCAGTGCGGCTTTTGCACCTCGGGCTTCATCGTCACCGCGTCCACCTTCACCGAGGAGGACCACGGTGATCTCGATCGTCTCCTGAAGGGCAACCTCTGCCGCTGCACCGGATACCGCTCAATCCACGACGCGATCACGGGTGTCACCAACGTCGAGACTGCGCCATCCGGAGCCGCGGCAGGCCGCTCAGTCGCGCCGCCGGCCGCCATGCGCGTCGTGACCGGTACCGAGGAATACACCCTCGACTTCAAGACCACCTCGCTTGCTCATGTCGCTGTGCTCGGTAGCCCGCACGCGCACGCGCGCATCCGCTCGATCGACACGAGCGCGGCGCTTGCCATCGACGGCGTCCACGCGGTACTCACCCACCACGACTCCCCCGCAACGTTGTTCTCGACCGGTCGTCACGAGCACCGAACCGACGATCCGGATGACACACTCGTGTTCGACTCGGTGCTGCGGTTCCACGGGCAGCGAGTCGCCGCCGTGGTCGCCGAGAGCGTTGCGATTGCAGAGCTCGCGCTGGCGTCGATCGTCGTCGACTACCAGGTGCTGCCAGCGCTCTTCGACCCAGAGCTCGCGCGCGACGATGGCGCACCGCTCCTGCACGCTGACAAGGGACCAGAGTCGCGCATTGCCGATCCGCGGCGAAACGTTGTCGCCGAGTTCCACGGGCACCTTGGCGATGTGGATGCCGCGATCACCGCGAGCCTCGCCGCTGGCGGCGCATCCGTCTCAGGTACCTGGCACACCGGCCGGGTCAGTCACGCAGCCCTCGAGACCCACGCAACGCGCGGCTGGCTCGACGCGGCGGGACGACTCGTTTTGCGCACCTCAAGTCAGGTGCCGTTCCTCGTGCGCAAGGAGCTGTGCCACATCTTCGGCCTCGACGAAGCCCAGATTCGGGTGTTCACGGCGCGGGTCGGTGGTGGGTTCGGCGGCAAGCAGGAATTGCTCACAGAAGACCTCGTGGCCCTCGCGGTGCTCAAGACCGGAAAGGCGGTGGAGTACGAGTTCAGTCGCGAAGACGAGTTCACGATCGCGCCAGCCAGGCATCCGATGCGCGTCGCGGTGACGGTGGCTGCGGACGTCGACGGCACACTGACGGCGCTCGTCGTCGACGAACTCATGGATACCGGCGCGTACGGCAACCACGGCATCGGGGTCATGTACCACTCGATTCACGAGTCGATCGAGGTCTATCGGTGCGCAAACAAGAAGGTGGATGCGGCTTCGGTGTACACCAACACACTGCCGTCCGGGGCGTTCCGCGGCTACGGCCTCGGGCAAGTGATCTTCGCCATCGAATCGGCCATGGATGAGCTCGCGCGCAAACTCGGCATCGATCCGTTCGAGTTTCGCCGGCGCAACGTGATCGTGCCTGGCGACCCGTTCGTCGTGACCGAGCACGAAGCTCAGTCCGACCTGAGGATGGCGAGCTACGGCCTCGACCAGTGCCTCGATCTGGTTGAGAGCGCCCTTGCGCGCGGTCCCGAGAATCCAGTCGCCGCGCCGGAGGGCTGGCCGATCGGCACTGGCATGGGGCTGGCGATGATCGCAACGATTGCGCCGCGCGGACACTTCGCCGCGGCATCCGTCACGGTACTTGATGACGACTTCTTCGAGATCGCGGTCGGTACCGCCGAGTTCGGCAACGGCACAACGACGGTGCACGCGCAGCTCGCCGCGACGGCGCTTGGAACGACCGTTGATCGCATCCGCATCAAGCAGTCAGACACCGATGCCTCGGGCTACGACACCGGAGCCTTCGGTTCGGCGGGAGTTGTTGTCGCCGGCAAGGCCGTGTTCGCTGCCGCCGAGGAGTTGCGAGACCTCATCGCTGCGCGCGGGCTCGTGCCAGGGCTCACCGCGACCGCCGACCACGACGGCAGCCCGCGATCGGTGTCGTTC
>CAZCOC010000090.1:0-6271 GCA_964500075.1 uncultured Salinibacterium sp. | reverse complement strand
GCAGGGATGTCGTGGCCGCGGCCACGATCGCGCCGGTGGGCTGGTAACTCAGCGCTTGGAGCACCCGTCCGGAATGGTGCACCAGTTCACGCCACGGCCCGTCATAGTTTTGGTGGATCGTGGACCACCCCTGCCAACTCACGGTCGTGCCCGCAAGGCTGGCCTCAATCTCTTGCTGGGTATAGGCGCCAGGTAGCGGCTCGCCGAGGCGTGTGCGCTGCAGAGCAAAGTACTGATGTTGGCCCGCCTCAAGAGTAAGCAGGACCCGGATCTCGCCCGCGGTGCCTATCGACGGAGAGGGAAGAGAGAGAAGGGATGGAAGGGACAACGTGAGTCGGCCCGAACCACCCGTCGCGACGAAACCGGAATCGATCTCAGTGAAGATCGGGACCACCAGGCCGTATTCAGGGCGCGGACGGCAGACCATCTCGATGGTTACCCGCCCGCTGGTGCAGAGCATCCCGCGCAGCAAAGCATGTGGGGCGTTCTCGCCGAGCCGGTGTGGATCGATCGAGTCCCCCAACTCCAGCGCATCGAGGAGTTCGACGGTGCCGTGATCGGTGTGGAAGGTGGTCAGGAGCACCATCGTTCCGTCGACGTAGGAGCGGGTTGACGCGCTCGGCGCGGTCGGCCGGATTGACCAGTGCCCGGCATCGTCGTCCAGAATTGATGCAAACACGGATTCGCTGTCGAACCGCGGAAAGCACAACCAGTCGATCGATCCGTCCCGGGTCACCAACGCCGCAGAGTGCCGATCCGAGAGCAGCGCGTGGTCAGCTATCGGCAGCAAACTCATAGAAGTTCTTCCGGGTTGGGAGGCTTTCGGGCACGGTGCACAGGGCACGTGTCACCGACTTCGCTAAGCCGATCGCGCCCGTTGTCGCCGAGGTCCCCATCGCGGGCTTAGCCATCAGCCCCGGTAGACCTAATGCCCACACCTGTGGCCTCCTACCGTGTGATTGCATGGCTGCGGGACGGGCGGCGCGCCGACTGCTGGCTGGTGTCATGGCCGGTGTCGACAGACCGCTCCCGCGCCGTCACGCGCGCAACCGACTCCTCCGGTTCAGGTGTTTGCCCGAGCGTGGTGACCAGCGTTGCCGCCGCTTTGTCCCACAGGAGTGACTGGCCGCACTCCTCGGCCCGATCCATTCGGGCTCCGGACAGTGCTACAAAGATGTGATCGGCCCGGTGAATGAAACCAATCACCTGGCCGTTCAGACGAATCTCCTGGACCACGTTGCCAAGATCGATAACTGTCAACGGGATGACTCTGATGACGTCGTCAGACCATTCCAAGCGCAACGGGACGGTAACCGCACTCAAGGCCGGATCCTGAAGTGTCTCGTCGAGAGAGGACACGATCTGCTCCTCATCAAAAGCGTTTCCGTCGAACTCAATTATCACACGGTAGGTGAGATGGAAGAGGGCCGTCAGTAATTAAAGACACAGAGCGACAGTCGCAATCCGGTAGACAATGGCTTCATGGACGTATCAGTACTTCACATCGACGACTGCCCGAACTGGGCGGAAGCAAGCTCCAGACTTGCCACAGCGCTGAGAAATGTCGGCATACCCGACACAGAGGTCAGATTCGTGGTGTTGCGTACACCCGAAGACGCCTCGCGTGTCCCATTCGCGGGGTCACCGACGATCGTGGTCGATGGAGACGACCTATTCCCAAGTAGCGGTCGCACCACCGATCTCGCCTGCCGGGTCTACTTTTCTGAGGGTCACGTTGCGGGCCTCCCATCGCTCGAGGACATCGAGACAGCTCTTCGGCAACGCCTTTCGGTGGGATGAGGGTTGAAAGGTTCTCTAGTGCGACGAGGCTGTTTGAGTTAGCTCTGCTTGACTTAGTGTTAGGTCGGCTTGACATTGAGTTCCCTTGCCTTTACATTGACTGCATGACAAAGACAGTGAACTCGGTGCCGGATGACGCACCCATGACCATGACGCTCGATGAGCGATCGACGTGGAGCTACGGCATCCTCGCACCGCTGACTACAGCGGCATATCTTGCGGTGGTGCTGCCACAACTCGGCGATACCGCGCCGGCACAGATCGAATGGCAGGTTCCCATGCTCGTCGCGATCGGCGTCGTGATTGTTGGAACGATCATCGGCACGATCCTGAGTGCGATCTTCAGCGCCGTCAGGAGTCGAGGGGTCGACACCGAGTTCGGCTCCGACATCCGCGACAAAGAGATCGACCGCAACGGGCAGCGCATCACCGAGATCATCACCGGGCTCGGCCTTGGCGCGGTGATTGTACTCGCGATGCTCGACCTCGACACGTTCTGGATCGGTAGCGCGGCATTGGCGATCGGCGCCATCGGTGCGACGTGGGGGGCTGTCGTGAAGCTCCGGCTCTACCGACGGTCGGCGGCGTGAATCCCTCGACGAACGTCAGCAACTCTATTCGCGCGCTCAGGTTTGCCCACGGTGAGATGACGCAATCAGCGTTGGGCGCAACGATCGGGGTATCCCGCCAAACCATCATGGCGATCGAGCAAGGTCGCTACTCGCCCTCGCTTGAGATGGCGTTCCAGATCGCGAAAGCGTTCGCACTCCCTCTCGACGCGGTGTTCCGCTACAACGATCCGGAGCTCTAGCTCAGCTTTCCTCACAGTCCGCTTCCCTCACACCCAGCTTGCCTCACACTCAGCTGCGCGCGACCGCGTGCACGCTGCCATCAGCGTTCCGACAAACGGGCGCACCCATTTAAGGAGTCACAATGCACAACCCTCAAGTGCTCGCAAGAATCGCGGGCGTGCTATACCTCGCGCTGGCCGTCCTCGGTATCTTCGCGCAACTCGTCGTTCGCGCAAGCGTGTTCGTCGCCGGCGACGCCGCCACAACCGCAGCGAACGTCGTCGCGAATGAGTCACTCGTTCGATGGGGTCTGGTCGCCGACATCCTCATGGCGACCGTTTTCGTGTTCCTCGGCCTCGCACTTCAACGACTGCTGTACGAGTCGAACGCTCGGCTCGCCACGGCGATTCTCGTGTTTGTGTCTGGTGCGGCGGCATCCATCTTGGTGAATCTCGCGTTTCACGCTGGCGCCCTGATCGCTGCGACGCAACCGCCATTCGCTGGCGCCAACGATGAACTCGTGCTGCTCATGTTCGAACTGCACAGTAACGGCTACGTGCTCGGCGGCATCCTCTTCGGGCTGTGGTTACTGCCGGTCGGACTCATCGCGATGCGATCACCGCTGTTCCACCGCGGCGTCGGCATCGTGCTCATCACCGGCGCGATTGCCTGGATTCTCTCGACAGTGCTGGCGTTTGTTCCGCTGGAGGGGCTCGTGCTCGTGACAACGATCCTCACGATACCCATGCTGATTGCCGAGTTCGGTTTGATTCTTTACCTGCTGATCGTTGGCGTGCGTTCGCCGCGCGAGACGGTGCCTTGGGACCGAGACGCTATGCAGGTGCGCTGAAGGCACACCTGTTTGCCGACGCCGACTGGGAACAGTGAGCAAGTGACTCAGGTCAGCTTCAGCACTGTCGCCCATCCTCGCGCGATAGCGCACGGAAGGGAAGATTAGCGAGGCTTTGGCAAAACGAGACGATCGCCTCGGTGAAATCCGCAGCGTTGCCGGGTGGTCCGGCATCGGCGGTGAAGCTGTAAAGCTCCCCGAGCTGGTCGATAGCTTCGGGTCGGCGACCAGTGCGTCATAGGAGACACCCCGCCCTACCCGCCAGGCAGCCTTCTGTCCATGCGGTTGAACCTGGTGCTCATGCACAAACTCGCGGATCTCCTCCGCCGTGAACCCCACACTGATCGACATCCTCGCCGCGCCTCTCGCTGGCCATGAACTGACTCACAACAAGTCTGGCGAAGAGGGCTCGCGCTGCAAAGTGATGTGTAGGTGCTGGAGCCAATCCACGTCACCCGAGTGGAGATCCCCCGGAGGATGCCGCGTCAGCATGGGTTCAACTCGTGGCTGAGGTGGAGCGGGTTTCAGGTCTCTCCGGTTCCAGTGTCTGCCGCCATCACCAAGCGTCGATCATCTCTGCGACGTGCCGAGCGTCGGTGCCGCAGCATCCCCCGAGCACCTGCACTCGCGGAAGCTTGGCCTTCAGCGCTGCGTTGTCGCTGCCCAGCGCAACAGGATCGCCCTCATCGAGCTCCTCTGCCACGTCGAGCTCGGCATGCGACTGTTTCGACGCGTTCACCCTGAGCGCCCCGATCCGATCCGCGGTTGCTTGGTTGTCGAGAGCGTGGCTGATGTGGGTCGGGTGCGCGCAGTTGACCATGAAGTACGCTGCCGCGGCATCGGTGGCGGCATCGACGAGCTCAATCGCCTCGCCAAGACTCGTCCCATCGGGCAGGGTTCCGTCAACCTCAACGGTGAATGACGGTACGACGGGCACTCCCAGCGCACGAGCAGCACGCACCACTCCGATTGCTTCCTCGGGGTAGGTCATCGTGAGGGCTGAAATTCGATCGACTCCCGCGTTGACGAGCGAGGCGATCTGCTCGGAGTGATAGGCCTCGGCCTCATCAGCAGTCATGCGATTGGTGACGACGTACCCGTCGCCGCGCGGGCCCAAGACTCCTTCGACGAGGATCTCTACGGCGGGGTGGCTCGCAGCGACCTCGCGCACGAACGCCACCGCGTCCGCGTTCGCCCGGGCTAGTGCATCCGGGGAATATCCAAGGCGTTGGCCCCAATCCCGGTTCGCCCGCCAAGTCGGGGTTCCCATGACAAACTGAACCCGACGCTCCTCCGCGATGCTCAAGAAGGTCTCGAAGTATCGGCGCATCGCGTCGCGCCCTGTCTCGTCGTAGAGAAGCGGAAACGCCGCGAAGTCGGGTAGATCGATGCCTTCGTGAAAAACCAAGACCGTCTCGATACCACCATCAGTCATTGCAATCTCGGATGTCTTCATGTGAGTCCCGTCGCGTCGGGACAACCATCCTCCCCTTCGGTGCGTGATGTCAAGGCCGGTGTTGGCGGTAGTTGAGACGCGTCTATGCCAATCTCTACCGCTTGTACTTTGGCCGAAACCGCCGGCAGGGCGCGCGCCAGCAGCACCAGTACCTTCGCGAACTCGAGCGAGCACGCGGGCGAGACCCGGCCTCTTTCGTGTGCAGAATTCTCTCGGGCATGGGCAAACGGCGGGCAAGAAGCGCGGAAGCGAGGACCGATGCTGCTCAGTTGTGGGCGACTAAGACACCAATCCTGCCCGTTTGCAAGGCAAATGGGGCTTCTGACCAGCACTTTTCGAGGGTGCCCCTGGAGGGACTCGAACCCCCGCCACCGGCGCTTACTGCTGGGAAGAATGCCTGCGAACGCCGAAAAATCAGGGATCTGGAGTTAGGACGGCCCCGCATGATCTGTCTCGTTTTCCCACGGTCGTGGTCAAACGGCGGGCAAACGGACGGCCTAAACGGCATCTTCGCGAAGAATCCTCGGTAACAGCCCGAGCGCACCGAGTCGGTTGACGATGTGCACGGTCAGGTCGTTCGGTGCGAAGACCAGCTGATAGCTGCGCCCACCTTCGGTGAGGGGTTTCAGCAACTGTCGATCGAGGATTCGGCGCACCGCCTGGCTGCGGGTCGCCGGAGAACCGGGAAGGGCATCGGTGAGGTCGCCCGCCTTGATCACCGTTTTGTTGGCGGTGACCGCGAGCGCACGCGCTTCCCCAGCGGTGAGCCCCCGGCGGCTCTCAGCCGCTCGATAACGGGAACGAGTATCTGTTTGCTGACGAAGTTCGCAACCTTCAAGCGCGACAGTTTCTTCAAGTCGGCATTCAACCCGGCCAGCACATAGGTGCACCATGCGACGATCCCCCCGTTCGACAGAGAATCCGCTGCCTCAAGGTTGTCGTATTAACCCCGACGGCCTGAACCAAACACCGCGGTGGGGTCCACCGCACGGTATTCCGATGCGGAAATGGAGCCCTACTGACATTGCGACCGGGTGGACTGAGACCCGCTCAGTGAAGAACAAGGCCCGGAAATGGGTGTTCCAAGCGATCAAGGGTGTCACCGCGTCGTTTCCGTTCCCGATCCTCGGCATTGACTCCGACAACGGAGGCAAGTTCATCAACTGGGAGCTGTTTCGCTGGTGCGCGCAGAACACGCTGACGTTCACCGGGTCTCGGTCGGGGAACAAGAACGACGGCGCAGCATCCGCTCGGAATATCTTTCAATCACATCAATCAACACCCTGCAATCATCGGGGTGTTGCGCTAACCGTGTGAACCCGCGCTATCCTCGCGTGCATCTTGACATGATTTCTCGGGCTACGGACGTCCCTC
>CAZCOC010000089.1:0-6282 GCA_964500075.1 uncultured Salinibacterium sp. | reverse complement strand
GACGAGCGCGATCCGCCGCCGAGAACACCTCGTCGACCCGTCGACCGTACATGTCTACGAGGACGGAGAGTTTGTGATTCACACGATGCCTTTCAGATTGCGTGCCGGTGGCACCGACGACGCTCAGTCCTTGACGGCGCCGCTTGCGAGACCGGCAACGAAGTTTCGTTGGAAGAACAGGAACAGGAGGATTACCGGGACGGTGATGATGATGACCGCGGCTGAGAGCAGACCGTAGTCAGTGTTGAACCGACCGCTGAGGAGGAGCATCGCAATCGGGAGCGTGCGCACGCTCTCACTTGTCAGGAAGACCAAAGGCAAGAGCAGGTTGTTCCATGTCCAGAGGAACTCAAGAAGAGCCACCGTCAGGACACCGGGTCGAACGAGCGGGAGCATCACGCTCCAGAAGATCCTCAGCTCGGACGCACCGTCAACGCGTGCGGCATCCTCAAGCGCGTCTGGCAGGCGCAGAAAGAAGGCGCGCATGAGGAAGGCGAAGAATGGCAGGCCCACGGCGATGTGCGTGATCACAACGGCGGCATAAGAGTTCAAGAGCCCGAAGTCCCGCATGACCGAGTAGAGCGGAAGGATAATCGCGGTGATTGGGATGGTGAGCCCGAGCAGCAGCAGCAAGATGACAAAGCGCCGCCCTAAGAACTTCATTCGCGCAAGTCCGTAGCCGGCGAGTGATGCGATGATCACCATCCCCACGACCGAAGCCAATGAGATAGTCACACTGCTCAGGAAGTAGACGCTAAACCGGCCCGTCGTCCAGGCTTCGATGAGGTTGTCGAACGTCGGTGGATTCGGAAGGCCGTAGGGGTTCTCCACGACTTGGGGGCGGTCCTTGAAGGCCGTTGACCACGCGAGGAGCAGCGGCCCGATCGCAAACAGTGCCACGATCGTGAGGTAGGCATAAAGACCCATCCCCGGGAGGCGCTGGCGTGCCGTCCTCCGCCGCCGGGCGGGTGGACGCGTCTTCGCCGGCGACGTCGTCTCAGCGACAGTCAGGTTAGTCATCGTTCCTCTCCCGGATGACGATCGAGATCACGGCGGCAATGAGCACGATCACCATGAACGCGACGGCAATGGCGGCCCCATAGCCGAAATCAGCATTAGTGAAGCCACGTTTGAACATATAAGTTGCGAGGACTTCAGTCGAGCCAACCGGCCCACCGCGGTTTGTCGCCCAAATGATGTCGAATGTTTGGAACCCACCGATTATTTCCAAGAG
This sequence comes from uncultured Salinibacterium sp., assembly GCA_964500075.1. Classification (GTDB taxonomy): domain Bacteria; phylum Actinomycetota; class Actinomycetes; order Actinomycetales; family Microbacteriaceae; genus Rhodoglobus. Next base: position 5,048 of record CAZCOC010000089.1, on the reverse strand, counting down.
GAGCACCACCGTGATTACGGGCCTGAGCTGAGGGACCGTAACGTTGACAAACGTCTGGAACGTATTGGCACCATCGACCTTCGCTGCGTCGTACAGCGAGTGATCAATCCCCTGAATCCCCGCCAGAAAGATTACTACCGAGAGCCCGAACCCGGCCCAGGAAGCCGCGAGCGCTAGCGCCACCAGCGCGGTGTTTGGATCGCCGAGCCACCCTCGGGTGATCGAGTCCAAGCCAATGGTGGACAGCACCGCGTTGGCCAACCCGTCTGGGTTGTAGATCCACTTCCATACCAGAGCGGTCACGATCGACGCCTGAACGACCGGAAGGAAGAATATGAGCTGGAAGATCAGCCGCCCTTTCCCGACACGCGCGAGCGCCGAGGCGGTAACCAGTCCGAGCAACACGTTGAAGGTGACCAAGATGGAAAGGAATAGGAGATTATTCGCGAGTGAGCGCCAGAAGATCGGGTCAACGAACAGCCTCGAGAAATTGTCGAATCCGACGAACTCGCGAATGGGCGAAAGCCCGTTCCAATCAACGACAGACATTCCGAACAATTCGATCGTCGGTCGAACAACGAACACCAGATAGAGCAGCAGACCAGGCGCCAAGAAGGCGTATGCAGCGACGCTGCGTTTGACGGCCCTGTGTCGACGCCGCGACTGGAGTGACGGCACATTCTGCTGGTGCCGGTGAGGTCGAACCCCGCTGCCGTCGGCGGGTGTGGCGATCGACTCGATCGTGTCAGTCAATGCTGTGTTGCCTTCCTAATGTACTCGGCTCCGTGCGGCGATCTGTCGCCGCACGGAGCCGAGTCATGTCATTCGCCTGCTAGGGCTATCCGCACGTGGGAGGGTTGCCCGCGGCGAACGTCTCGCCTGAGTCCTTCCCCGTTTGCCATGCGGCCTGAATTGCCTCGTTCAACTGGGTTGCATCAACGGAGCCCGCCAGGACTCCTTGTACCGATGACATGGTCACCTCGAACTGCCCCCCTGGCGTGACTCCCTCAAGGAAAGCTGGCACCACACCATTGTCGCGAACGGCGTTCATGGCGGCCAGTAGCTCCTTAAGCGCCGACGGCAACTCAACGGAGTCGATGTCTACAGGCCCAACCGGAATGAGGCCACCTTCCAGGATCGACGTGCGGCTCGAATCCGTAAAGAACAGGAAGTTGAGCAGGTCGACGCTCTGATCGATCTTCGACGAGCTGGCATTGACGTACCAACCTTCACCGGGGCTCGCGTTTGCCAGTTGGAGTCCGCCGGTCGGGTTAGGAAGCGCGAAGATCCCGATGTCATCGAAGGCTTCACCTGCATCCTCGATGGCTCCAGGGATCACGAATCCACCGGTATACGTCATGGGCGACACTCCGGTGTAGAAGTCCGCCATGGTGGCTTGGTAATTGTATGCAAGGGGTTCGGGACCGAAGGCACCGAGTCCTTGAAGCTCCACGAACTTCTCGGACGCAGCGATATAGTCCGGGGAGTCCCAAGTGCCGTCACCAAACAACGTCTCCTGGATGCCCTCGGGCCCGGCCGAGAGGCCCCACATGGCACCAAGCATCTGTGTCAACGGCCACCCGTCCGCACCAGGTGCGCCGATGGGAATGTCGTACCCGTTCTCCTGCAAGGTCGCAATGATCGCGAGAAGTTCGTCCCACGTCTTCGGGACCTCGAGGCCGAGGTCCGCAAAGATCGACTTGCGGTAAAACATGCCGGTCGACTCGATGCTGTTCGGAATCGCCCAGAGGCTTCCGTCCGACGAGACGAGCGATGCGAGGTCAGTGGGCAGAGTGTCGTTCCACCCGAGGTCGCAGTACTGGGTGGCGAGGTCTGCAACCAGACCCGACTGAATGAACGCCTGTGGCTGGCCCGGGCTGATGTCGCCCACCCACATGTCCGGTCCTTCACCCGCACTGAGCGCGGGGAGCAGGGCTGGCGGGTTGAGCTCCGGACCCATCGCCGTGATCTCCACCGTGACGTCCGGATTGGCCTCATCCCACTGCTGAATGAGTACTGTGATGGCGTCTGCTTGGCCCGGTTCGAAGCCGTACCAGAGGTTGAGGACGGCGCTCTCTTCGGGTGACGCACCGCCAGCGGTACATCCAGTCACGACAACGCTCAGCGCCGCGACGCCGGCCACCAAAGCGATTCGCCTTGTGCGCTGTGGTTTGTTAATCATTTTGCTCTCCTTTGAGAAGTGAAATGCAAGTGACACATTCCGTGAATTATCGCACGACTTAACATCCAACCGCAACCCCTAGATCGTCAATCGTCTCTGAAGAAGGGACGGGTGATAGATGGCGGGAGGGGACGAAGACTCCACCCGACGACGAAGGGAATCGAGCGACTCGTGCTGACCATGGTCGGCGCGGTACTGCACCAGTGCGTTCCCGATCGCGGCGGCCTCGACCGGTCCGGCCAAGACCGGCAGCCCCGCCCGGTCGGCGGTGAGCTGACAAAGGAGGCTGTTACGCGCGCCGCCCCCGACAAGATGGATCGTCGTTGGCTGCACCTCGCACAGTTCGGCGAGTGAACGAACGCTCCGGGTAAAAGACTCTGCGAGGCTTTCGAGCACGCACCGCAGGACCGCCGCGAGGCCTTGCGGTGCCTGTCGACCGCGGCTCGTGAACCACTCATGAATCGCGCGACGCTCGCCGCCGACACGGAGGAACACCGGGTCTTCAACATCAAAAACCATCCCCGCCGGCAGCGTGACTTGTTGTGACATCGCCAATGCATCCTCAATCGAGACGTGGGCGCTGGTCGCACTCTTATCCCGCAGGACCGCCATGAGGATGCCGAGACCCATCACGTTGGTCTGAAAGCGCACGCGGCCGTCGACTCCCCGTTCGTTCGTGAACCCGGCCAGTCTGGCTTCCTCAGTCAGCACAGGTTGCTCAAGTTCAGTACCGGTCAACGCCCACGTTCCGCAGGATATGTAGACCGATCCGACATCCTTCAACGGCGCTGCGACCACGGCGGAGGCGGTGTCATGTGACGCCACCATTCGAACAGGCGTCCAGCGCGTGAACGCTCCGGCCGACGAATCGAGCACACCGAGTTCGTCTCCTTCGCTCTTCAGTGGCGGGAGCAGTCCGAGAGGCAGACCCAGATCGCGGATGATCGAGGCACTCCACTCACCGCTGCTTGCGTCGAGCAATCCGCTCGTCGAGGCGATCGTGCGCTCGGTGCCTACCTGGCCGGTGAGCCAGAACCCCATGAGGTCGGGCGTGAAGAGAAGAACATCTGCTCGATCGAGCCGACCAGCCTGCCGGTCAGCGACGAGTTGGTACACGGTGTTGAACGGGAGGGACTGAAGACCGTTGCGCGAATAGAGCTCAGGCGGGCTGATGGCCGCATGAACCTCAGTCTGCGCCTCCACGGTTCTCGGATCGCGATAACAGAACGGCAGGTCAACGAGTTCGCCATCGCGCAGCAAACCATAGTCCGCCCCCCACGAGTCGATGCCGACGCTCCGAACGTCAGGATCAGCGGCTGCGAGCTGCCGCAAACCCGTGAGAACCTCATTGAACAGCACCCGCGAGTCCCAGTGAAGGCCCGAGGCGGTGGTAACCGGTTCGTTGGAGAACCGGCGGCACTCGGTCGTCGAGATCGACTCATCTGAAATCTCGACTCGGATGACGCGACCCGACCCCGCACCGAGATCCACTGCGCCGTATGCGACTCTCATCGGTCAAGCACCTCGCCGCCGTCGGTCTTCTAGGTTTGTGATTCTGCACCCGTGAGGTGCCGCCCGCCAACCACTCGGACTGCGTCGAGACCAATTCGCCCGGCCTCGCACATGACGGCCACACCGCCATCATCAAGACCGCCGCCAGCGTCGTCGACGGATAGCAGCTGTTTGCCCCCCGCCGTCACGGTGAGCCTGGAGCCAACAATCCGCACGGCAAGCAACTGGGGCTCGTAGAGCGTCCAAGGCAGTGACGCCGCACCCAACACCGTCTCGCCATTCTTGACCCGGATGAGGCTCAGGCTGCTGTCATCCGCCCACCGCAAGAGATAGTGCCGGCGCAGCCCCTGATAGCGAACCGCGAGGCCGGTTGAGCGTGCCATGTGCGGAGTCAACGTGGCAGCGACCTCAAGATCGGTCCAGTCACGAGTGCCCTGCGAGATGTACCCTCGCGCGGTGTTTTGGATGAGCCGCATCGGCTCCGGCCAGCCGGGCCCCCACCCTTCCGTGAATCCATCCATCGAGTTCACCCAGGCTCGTCGCCACACGTTCGCGTTCGGAGAGGCACGGGTGAGCTCAAGGAGTGGATCGCCGGTCCATCCCAGCCAGTCGAGGTCGAGGTCGGCCGCCTTGGCCGCGTCGATGACGATACCGACGTAGGCGATCGGATCGCTGCCCAAGCCGGGCACCACCCAGCTCGCTGAAACCGATTGGCCTGATTCGATCACTACGCTCGGGCCCTCAACCATGACGAGTTCGTCGTTCGCTTCGTAGCGCGCGATCACAATCTTGGCGGCGACGGAAACGGTGTTTGACGACGGCGCCGCGAGGGCCGCTGTAATCTCCTGACCGGCGTAGAGCGTCGGCGAAGCGATGAGTCCGTATCCCGGCTGATTCAAGAGCTCAGGCGGGATGAACGTTGAGGTGCTCGCGACGAACTCGCCGCCCTCTGGCGAATAAGAGAGTCGGAGCACCCGGGACGACTCAGCGACATCCCCGGTCACAGGCCGCGCATCTGGCACGTTGCTCAGTTTTCCGACGCCGCGTCGGATCTCGAAGCCTTGAACGGACCCTGGAAAGCTGAAGTGGAAGCGAGCTCCACCCTTCGGATGCGACGATGGCTGACCGGCGATCGCGCGCCCGATGCCCGAAACGATGACGGCCTCTCTCACCGCGTCGGTGATGCAGCGGCCGCCTTCGGCCGTCGGGACGAGCATCCGGTCGGCAACCGGGCCGCGCCAGTCGTGAGCGCTCGTAAAGGCGTCAAGGCCGAGCATGATGCCCAGCAGGCACCCGAGATTGCCCGAGTTGCAGTCGGTGTCCCAGCCGGCGGTATTCACGATCATCATCGACG
>CAZCOC010000088.1:0-6299 GCA_964500075.1 uncultured Salinibacterium sp. | reverse complement strand
GAGCAACCAAGCGTGCAATGCGCGAGTTCTCTTCCGTCGCCAGTCGCGTGTGCAGCGCAAATCCAGCCGGCTTCGGTTCGAGCCAGACCTCATCCATCGCGTCAGCCACTTCTGTGAGCACGTCGTTGAGGCGCTCGACCCGCTCGCGCTCACGAGCATCCAGAGCCAACTGGATGTCTGGACTGTCGAGTCGAAACTCAATGCCGTGCGAGCCAACCAAGAGTGTGGTGTCCGGTAGGTCGGCGACGCGCTCAAGGCTACGAAGCGCGCGCCCAGAAACGAGAGCAACGCGCGTGTTCTTCATCGCGAGCAAGCGCAACACAGCCGCCTTGGCTTGCGGCAACGCTCGAGCCTTTTCTGGATCGTCGACCTCTGGAGCGAGGGTGCCGTCGAAGTCGAGCGCGACGAGCAATCGCTTCGTGCGGGCGAGCTCGCGAAGGGCACCAACGAGCGGCTCCGGCAGGCGCGAAAAACGCGGGGGTGTGTCAACGTCGACCATGACGCCTCAGCTCCGCTCGGCCCGGTCGATGGTTCACGCGAGATCTTCTGACATGGCGACGGGCGAAACACGATCGCGTTGCTTGCTTCGTGCGAGATCGAGGGCCGCGATGAAGTTGTGCGACCAGGCGGCGACATCGTTCGCTTTGACGCGTTTCCTGAGCGCTCGCATCCGCCTTGCCCGCTCGCTTTTCGGCATTGCGAGCGCACGCAGAATCGTGTCTTTGAGCCCGTCGATATCGTGCGGGTTGATGCGAAGCGCCCGCTTCAATTCGTCGGATGCCCCGGTGAACTCACTGAGCACGAGCACGCCATCTTCATCGAAGCGGCACGCCACGTACTCCTTCGCAACCAGGTTCATGCCGTCGCGAAGGGCAGTAACGAGCATCACGTCGGCTGCCAAGTAGAGCGCGACCATTTCGTCTCGCGGATACCCGTGGTGGTGATAGCTGATGGCAGTGTGACTCATGGTCGCGAAGTCACCGTTGATGCGGCCGACCGTCAGTTCGATCTCGTCGCGCAACTGCATGTAGGCCTGAACTCGCTCGCGGCTCGGGCTCGCCACCTGCACGAGAGTGACATCTTCGACGAGCACTCTGCCCTCGGCTAGTAGCTCGCCGTAGGCCTTCAGTCGGTGACCGATCCCCTTGGTGTAGTCAAGGCGATCGACGCCGAGCATGATGGTGTTCGGACTGCCGAGACCTTCGCGAATTTCCTTCGCACGTTCTTGGATGCGCGGCTCTCGGGCGAGTGCCTCGAAGCTGTTCGTGTCGATCGAGATGGGAAAGGGCTTCGCGATGACCCGTCTGGTTTCAGCGCCCTCGGTTTCGACCTCAACGAACGGATTGTGCGTGGTGTGGCTCGTGAGCCTGCGCACGGCACGCAAGAAGTTCGAGGCATCCGCCACCCGCTGAAACCCGATGACATCCGCGCCGAGCAAACCCTCGATGATCTGAACCCGCCACGGCAATTGCGAGAAGAGGCCGTACGGCGGAAACGGGATGTGATTGAAGAATCCGATGGTCAGGTCGCTTCTGGCCGCGCGCAGCATCGCGGGAACAAGCTGGAGCTGGTAGTCGTGCACCCAGACCGTGCCGCCCTGCGCCGTGACGGCAGCCGCGGCATCCGCGAATCGTTGGTTTACTTCGACGTAGCTCTCCCACCAGATGCGGTGGTAGCTCGGCGGCGAAATGACGTCGTGGTAGAGCGGCCAGATCGTGTCGTTGCTGAAGCCCTCGTAATAGTGCTCGACCTCTTCGGCGGTCAGAGCAACCGGCACAAGTTGGATGTCGTCGTTGACGAACGGCTCAAAATCCAAGTCCGGTTGCCCGACCCAGCCGACCCACGCGCCACCCGAGGCGCGCATGACCGGCTCGAGCGCTGCGACCAGGCCGCCAGGGGATGTCGACCAACTCGCTGTTCCGTCGGCGTCGATGACCCGATCCACCGGGAGTCGGTTCGAGACGACCACGAAGTCGAACTGCGCGGCGTCGGACTGCGCGTTGTCGATACGCGCGGCGTCGGACTGCACAGCCTGCGTCTCAGAAACCATCGTTCTCCCACGGTACCAGCGGTGCGTGCCGTCAGTTTCTGTACCCCGAGGCTTCATCGAGCGTTCACCGCGGGTCGGGTGTCATGCGAGTTGGGGTTCAACCATGGTGCGTACCGTGAACATCGATGATCACAATCGGCATGAGCACCTCGAGTGTTTACCCACTCTCGACGCAGACCGCGTTTCGCCTCGCGAAGGAGGCGGGCTTCGACGGCATGGAGATCATGATCACCGTCGATCCGGCGACGCGGGATGCCACGGCTCTTCGGGCCCTTTCAGCCCGCTACGACCTTCCGATCCTGTCGGTGCACGCTCCCGTTCTCGTCTTCAGTCAGTTGGTCTGGGGGGTGGATCCGCTGCGCAAGCTTACAAAGTCAGCGGAATTGGCCGTGGCTGTCGGGGCGAACACTGTCGTCGTGCATCCACCGTTTCGCTGGGAGCCGCGCTACGCCCGCGTGTTCGAATTGACCATTCGCGACCTTGCGGCGAAGCACGGGGTCGAGCTGGCTGTCGAGAATATGTTCCCGTTGCGATTCGGTGGCCTCACGGTTCGCGCACAGTCGCCGAGTTCCGACCCCGTCTTCATCGACTGCGACGCGATCACGCTTGACTTCTCACATGCAGCCCTCGCCGGCCGCGACTCGCTGGAATTCGCAATGGCGATGGGAGATCGACTGCGGCACGTGCACCTGACCGACGGCACGGTCACAATGGGAGAAGGCAGACTGCTCGACGACGAGCACCTTGTGCCTGGCCACGGAACGCAACCGGTCGCGGAGGTGCTGCAGTACCTAGCGACTCGTAAATGGAAGGGCTCACTCATCGCCGAGGTCAACACTCGGTCATGCAATTCTGAGAATGAACGTCTTGCGATGCTGCGCGAGACGCGGGACTTCGCCGTCACGCAACTCAAGGCGGGAAAGCGCGCCAAGAAGAACCGCACAGCCAAAGTCAGCTGATCAACTGGGCCGCGCCGAACGAGACGGAGAACGGCAGGCACCACAGCGCGACGCTCTTGTACAGGCTCAAGTCGACATCCGCTGGAATTTCGTAGAGCTGATTGCCAAGGTTGCCCTTGATCGGGCCGAGGTCGACGTACTCAGCACCGCCCGCGATGAACCAGCCGTCAACGCCCTCGACGACATCGGATGCGCTCAGCCAGACACGAACGTCTGGCCCGTTGGTCGTTGAGAGGTTCTCGATCGCCAGCACTCGAGTGCCGTCGGCTTGCAGCACCACCCGCACGGTTCCGGTGGTCTCGTGCTCGTGGCTGACGAAGGTTCCCGAAGCGAGGTCAAGTGGCACAGCCGCAGGGCTCGCGCTCGGTGACTCGGTGCCGTCTCCCGGCTCGGCGGACTCTTGAACGACCGGTGCTTGGCTTGGAAGGGTTTCGTCCACCCGCACGTCGATGAAGGCGAGCCATGGACGAGTGATGGCCAAGATGATCACGAGCCCAACGAGGCCCGAGACACCGATCGCAGCAATGACTCGACGCCGCAGTATCTTCTTCGCATTCTGCTCCATTCCCGCCTCCTATCGCGATAACCGGGCACCTACCCGTATCGGGCTTAGCCTAAGTAGGCAACCTCAGCTTTTCCAGCTGCATTCCCAGAAAGCGCTCATATGCCAATCGTTGACAACGCGATATACCGCGAAGGCGTGCGATCGAGCGAGTCCGTGTCGCTCGAGCAGACCTTTGAGAAGCTTCGAGACGACGGTGGTTTTGCCTGGATCGGGCTCTACCGACCGACCGAAGCTGAGCTGCTTGCAGTCGCCGAAGAGTTCAGCTTGCATCACCTCGCGGTTGAGGACGCGCTCAAGGGTCACCAGCGACCGAAGCTTGAGCGATACGGGGACACCTTGTTTGTGGTGTTGCGTTCCGCGCGCTATCTAGACGCACCCGAGGAGGTCGAGTTTGGCGAAGTGCATCTTTTCGTCGGCACGAACTTTGCCATCACTGTGCGGCACGCAGAATCACCAGACCTCGGTCGGGTTCGCAAGCGTCTCGAGACACGGCCAGCCCTGCTCGCGCTCGGTCCGGAGGCTGTGCTGTGGGCCGTCTTCGATGAAGTTGTCGATGGTTTCGCTCCGGTCGTCGAAGGGCTCCAGAACGATATCGACGAAATCGAAGACCAGCTGTTCAACGGGGACCCCAAGGTGTCGCGCAGAATTTACGAACTGGCGAGTGAGGCCATCGCGTTCCAACGCGCAACGACCCCGTTGGTCGGCATCCTTCACTCAATCGAGGCTGGCTTCGACAAGTACAACGTGGATCTCGAATTGCGTCGGAACGTGCGTGACGTGCTCGACCACGCCGTGCGCGCGGTCGAGCGAGCGGATTCGTTCCGAGTGATTTTGCAGAACGCCTTGACGGTGCAATCGACGCTCATGGCCCAAGGGCAGAACGCCGAGATGCGCACTCTCGCCGAACAGAGTGTTCGCCAAGGCGACCAGGTGAAGAAGATCTCTGGCTGGGCGGCGATCCTGTTCGCGCCGACGCTGGTCGGCACGATCTACGGCATGAACTTTCGGTTCATGCCAGAGCTCCAGTGGACGTTCGGGTACCCCCTCGCGCTCGCGCTCATGCTCGCGTGCGGATTGGGTCTCTACATTGTCTTCAAGCGCAAGCATTGGCTCTGATCACCCGCACGCTACGACCGCGCTCACGCACTGATCGGAACGAGTCCGAGCGCACCGGCCTTCCGTCGCTGTCGAAGCGCCAGTGAAGCGATGATCATGCTGATCGAACCAAAGACCACGAGCGCAACTCCTGCACTCAGCGCAGTGCCGGGTGCCCCACCGGCGATGATCGCCTGCATGCCGTCGACCGCGTAGGTGAGCGGCAGGAACGGACTGATCGCTTGGAACGGCGCCGAAAGGAGCTGGATCGGGTAGACCCCGCCTGTCGAGGTGAGTTGAATGGCCAGCAGCAGCAGCGACACGACCATGCCGGCTCGACCCAGCGCGACCGTCAGGGCGTAGTGCACTGCGGTGAACGCCAGTGCCATCACGAGCGAGAACAGGACGGTCGCCGGCAGCATCGAGATACTGACTCCAATAGCGGTATGGAGCACCGCAACGAGCAGCATCGCGCTGGCACTCGTGACGAGCGCGGCACGACCGAAGGTCGCAGCCGTGAGTCGCGCACTGCTCGCCGTCGATGCCATCGCTCGGCGAGAGAGGCGTGGCAGCACGAGGAAGGCCGCGAATGCCCCGACCCAAAGCCCGAGTGGCACCACGAACGTTGCGACGACCTGACCGACCTCGGTCACGGCGTTGTCAGTCGTCACCGACACTCCGACTGGATCAGCGACCACGTTCAGGGTCTGGTCGATCGTGCCAGCGTCTGAAGTCGGCAGCTGGGAGGCACCGTCACGAAGGCCACTCGCAAGCTCCCCTGCGCCGGCGGCAAGAGCATCCGCACCAGAGACGAGTGCGGGCGAACCGTCGGCGAGTTGGTACGCGCCGCCGACCGACTGCGAGACGCCGGACTGGAACTCCGCGATGCCGGAGGATGTCTGGGACGAGAGTGTTTGCCCGCCTGCAGCAGCTGCCGCGAGCCCGTCGACGATCTGCTGAAGACCGGCCTTCGTGGCTGCGTCGACCCCCGGATTCAACTGGACCCCTGGATTCACGGCGCTCAACCCGGCCGACAATCCTGAGATGCCGCTGGTGTATTGGGAAACGCCAGCGCTCAGACCGCCGAGCTCGGCCGCGCCATCCTCGAGTTGAGACAAACCGAAGGCGAGCGAGTCGACTCCTCCGGTGTAGTCGCGCAGACCACCGGCAAGCGCTCCCGCGCCGGTCGATAGCGCGTCAGCACCATCGGCCGCCAGCGTGAAGGCAGAGCCGAGTTCGCCAAAGCTTGCGTAGATGCCGCCGAGGTACTGCGCGGTGATCTCTGTCCCAAAGGTGTCTGCCATGGTCTGGCCGACGACCTGCGCGACCGAGCCGGTGAGGTAGCCGTGCGCGTCATCCGTGCGGATCGCGATGTTCGCTTGCTCAGGCGACTGGCCTGACAATGAAAGGATCGAGCGCGAGAAGTTGCTCGGGATGGTGAGGATCGCATAGACCTCGCCACGTGCGAGGGCAGCGTCGGCATCCTTCTGGTTCGTGATGGTCCAGTCGAATCCGTCCGCGCCGGTGAGCTCGGTGACGAGCAGTCGGCCGACGAACACGGGTTGTTCTGTGCCATCGGCTGCGGTCGACATGATGAGGCGATCCTCGTTCACAATCGCCGCCGGTATGC
>CAZCOC010000087.1:0-6375 GCA_964500075.1 uncultured Salinibacterium sp. | reverse complement strand
TCCGCGCTCGGCTCATTGGAGATCTTGCTCGCCGACTCAACGCCAGAATGCTCGACCCATCAATTGCCTACCTCACGGCGGATGCACCGAGCTCCAGCCCATTCGCCAGCTGCTTCCGAATCATCGAGCGGATGCCGCTCAGCACGAAACCCATCGCGCGCGCGTTGCGGGCACGCGGCATCGGCACCCTTGAGATCAAGAAGCGCGGCGTCGACATCGACCCGGCCGAGTTTCGCACATCGCTCGGACTTCGCGGGGAGGCGAGCGCGACGCTCATCCTCACGCGTGTCGCCGGAAAACGCACGGCACTGATCACCGAGCGGATGAGCTGACGCCGGGAGTCTGGCTCAGAAGCTCGACGTGCCGCTCGCGGCGGCGATCGAGAAGATTACGACGAACCACACCACGGCGAGAACAACGAGTACGACGCCTATCAAGATTCCGATGTAGCCGGTGATCAGCCCTGTAAGCCAGAACGCCTTCGCGTATGGTTGCCGCTTCTGCGCCATGTGGCCCGTGATCACAGCGGGGATCGAAGCGAGAATTCCGAGAAACACTAGGCCGACAATCCCAAGCACCATTGAGGAAATGGCCAAGCCCTGCGGCGGGCCAGCCGCAGCCGGGGAGTATGCAGCCTGTGGATAGGGCGGCTGCTGATTCACTATTGGCTGAGCCTGCGGCTGCTGATTCACTATTGGCTGAGCCTGCGGCTGCTGATTCGGGCTCTGCGCGTACGGGTTCGCCGTTGTGGCTGGCGGAATCGCCGGGGCTGACGCGGCGTTGGCTAGCGCTGCCGGGGCTGGCGCGGCTTTGGCTGGCGCGGCTTTGGCTGGCGCTGAGATCACTGGCACTGGGAGCACCGGCACAGGTGGAACCGGCACAGGTGGAACCGGTTCGTCCGTTGCTTTGGCGTTCATGAGTCAGATCCTACAACGATCAACAGCCCGCTCGGCGAGGAGCGGGCTGTTGAATCCGCGTGAATCGTACCGGGCATCCTCCGCCTAGTAGTTGAACGAGCCCGCAGCGCCCAGGCTCGCGAAGATGGCAACGTAGAAGATGATTCCGACGATGGCCGCAAGCGTGAGCAGGTAACCAAGCACAAGGCCAATGATCGCCAGCACGTTGCCCTGCTCGCCGGTTTTCTTGATCTGGCTGAGTGCGATGTGGCCGGTGACGATACCGACGATCCCGAAGCCGATTACCGAGGTAGCGAGGGAGACGATTGAAAGCACGTTCCATTTGGCCACAGGTGCGCCTGTGACAGCGTACGGGGTTGGTTCGGTCATGATGCAGCTCCTTGATATGTCGTTGTCCGTTGGCGGTGCAATAGTGACAGCCGGGCATTTCGGTGTCAATGCCGCATCTCTGCGCCGTGCTCGTGAACTTCAGCGCGCCTGAGCTTCAGCGCACGTGAATCGTCGTAACGGGCAACGTTGAGTCGGCTCCAAAGTCGAGACCGGATGCCGCGTGGCCGGTCATGATCAGCTGCGCACCGAGTGCGGCGATCATCGCGCCATTGTCTGTGCAGAGCGCGAGCGGAGGGATTCGCAGCTCAATCCCTGCTGCGGCACAGCGTGCCCTCGCGACCTCACGCAGCCTCGCATTCGCCACCACGCCGCCGCCGAGCAGCAGGCGAGGCACCCCGAGGTCATTGCAGGCGGCTACTGCCTTACTCATGAGCACATCGACAACAGCCTCGCGGAAGCTCGCAGCGACATCCGCCAGTGGAAGCTCACGCTCGGCATCGCGTTCTCGTTCGACCCACCGGGCCACCGCCGTCTTCAGCCCCGAGAACGAGAAATCGTAGCGGTGCTTGTCGAGGTCCTTCGGCAGGCTCAGTCCGCGCGGGAAGCGGATCGCCGCCGGATCGCCGCCGGCCGCGGCCTTGTCGATCTCTGGCCCACCGGGGTATGGCAGTCCGAGCAGGCGTGCGACCTTGTCGAACGCCTCACCGGCCGCGTCGTCGATCGTCTCGCCGAGCAGCTCGACGTCAGAGGCGAGGTCGCGAACGAGCAGCAGCGAGGTGTGGCCTCCGGAGACGAGCAGCGCGATCGTTGGCAGCTCGATGGCACGTTCTCCAAGCACGTCCGCGCCGACGTGACCGACAAGATGATTGACGGCGTACAGCGGCTTGCCGAGAGAAATCGCGAGGGCCTTGGCCGCGCCGACGCCGACCATGAGCGCGCCCGCCAGCCCTGGACCGCTCGTCACGGCGATCGCGTCGATGTCGGCGAGCGTGACATCCGCATCGCTGAGAGCCTGTCGGAGGGTTGGAATGATGGCCTCGAGGTGAGCGCGAGCAGCGACTTCTGGAACGACTCCGCCATAGCGGGCGTGCTCCGCCATGGACGACGCGATCACGTTCGCGAGCAGCGTCGTGCCACGAACGATGCCAATGCCCGTTTCGTCACAGCTGGTTTCGATTCCCAGCACTAGCGGTTGATTCATGCCAACCCGGTTTTCGGTGTTTGGATGATCAGCCGCATGATTACCGCATCGACGCCGTCAGGCTGGTAGTACTTGGGCCGCACCGCGAGCTGCTCAAAGCCGAGGGTTTCGTACAGCGACTGCGCGCCCGCGTTATCGGCGCGCACCTCGAGGAACACCTCGGTCGCGCCACGGTCGCGCGCTTCATCAACAAGCCGCAACATGAGCACCCGACCGAGCCCCTGCCGCCTTGCACTCTCGGCGACTCCGATTGTCTGGATGTCTACGTGCGGTTGGCGAAGCGGTGCGCGCAGCCCTGCATACCCGTCGATGCGTCCAGGATCGCTCGGCGGGAACGCGACGAGGTAGTAGCTGTGCTTGTCGGCCAGTTCACCCCGCATCATGGCTGGCGACCAGGCATCGTTGTCAAACAGCGCGGTTTCGAGCGCCATGATCGCGTCGAGATCGCCGACCGTCGCTCGGCGCAGTTGCCAGCTCACGTGCTCACGTGCTCACGTGCTTCACGTGCTGACCCGTTTCGGGCCGGCCGACAGTGTCACGTCTGGCGAACGAAGATACAGCGGCTCGTCGGCTGCGAACGGTATCCCGAAGGCGTGCTGCAGCTCTGCGACCATGCCGAGGGCTCCGGCCGAGACGAGTCCCGGGTTGATCGTGCGCAGGCCGAAGGTAACGAGCGCGTCGGCTTTGGCAAGGCTCGGGCCGTCAGTGCGATTGGGGGGAGCCGTGGCATCCGTGCCCGAATATGTTGACCAGAAGACTTCGTTCCGACGGGCATCGCTGACCACAATGCATGGACTGGTCACCCCGTAGGCGATGGCGTCATGGCTTACGACGGGAATGACGGGCTTGCCTGCCCCGAACGCAAAGGCTCGGGCGGCCGCGATGCCGACGCGCAGCCCGGTGAACGGTCCCGGCCCCATGCCCGCGACGACACCGGTCAGATCAGTGACTGCCCCGCCCCAGTCGGCGAGGCATGCCGCAATGAGTGCACCGATTGCTTCAGCGTGGCCGCGGGTGTCGTCAGAGCTGTGCTCCGTGATCACGCCTGCCTTGAGGCCCACGATCGCGACGCTCGTTCCTGCCGAGGTATCGATGGCGAGCAGCATTCGTCCAGCCTAAGTCAGGCGAGGTTGGTCAGTTCAGCAGCGGTGAATCGGCCCAGCGTTCGCCGTGGGCCGTGATGGTGACCTCGCGTGGCTCGACGTCGGCGTTCTCGTCGGCGTTCTCGTCGGCAGCCGCGTTGCTGATCCCCTCTCCTCCGTGTGGACGAACGATGTCGACGCTCAGCCACTCGTCGGCGATGCCCTCCAGCAGATCGGCGCCCCACTCGACGATTACGATGGCGCCGGAATAGTCGATATCGAGGTCATCAAGCTCCATCGCGCTTGTCAGGCGATAGGCATCGACGTGAACGAGCGGAGCCTCCCCCTCCCGCGGATGCGTGCGGGCCAGCACAAAGGTCGGACTCGTGACAGCGCCACGCACCCCGAGCGCCGCACCGATCCCGCGGGTGAGCGTCGTCTTTCCGGCGCCGAGTTCACCGTTGAGGAGCACGAGGTCTCCCGCTCGCAACTCGGCCGCGATGCGTGCGCCGAGCTGGGCCATCCGCTCGGGATCGTCGATGCGCATCAGACGTACCGTCGAACGACGCGCGGGCCGATCCGTGTGACGATTTCGTAGTTGACGGTGCCGGCTGCGGCCGCCCACTCCTCGGCCGATGGCGCGCCCGTTGCGGGGTCCCCGAAAAGCACCGCACGATCGCCGACCACCACCGAGGCGTCACCAACGTCGACAACGATCTGGTCCATGGCGATGCGGCCCGCGACGCGGTAGGTGGACCCGTTGATCCACACCGGGCCCCGATCGGAGGCCGAGCGCGGCACGCCGTCGGCGTAGCCAAGCGGCACGAGCGCGAGCGTGGTTGCGCCGCTCGTGCGGTAGTCGTGACCGTACGAGACACCATGGCCCGCGCCCACGCGCTTGACACCAGCCACCGACGCGGCAAGGGTCATCGCGGGAGTGAGGCCCGGAACGGGCAACTCGTCGGGCGAGAGCCCGTAGACACCGATGCCGACACGAACCATGCCGAACCGCGCGGCAGGCACGCGGAGCGCTCCCTCGGTGGCCGCGAGGTGCAACAGCTCGGGCGTGAGGCCGGCGGCGTGCGCCGCATCGACGGCCGCGGTGAAGCGAGCGACCTGCGCGGCATCCGCTTCTTGGCCGGCATTGGCCAGATGACTCCACACCCCTCGAACCACGAGTCGCCCAGCCCGCTCGTGGGCTGCAGCGGCCTCGATCAGCACCGGCCACTGAGTTTCATCAGCGCCGTTTCGGCCGAGACCACTGTCGACTTTCAGCTGCACAACCGGGCGTCCGGATGCCGCGATGACCCGCTCGAGCTGCTCCGGGTAGCTCACACCGAGGTCGATGCCGGCATCAACCGCCCCGGAAAAGTCCTCGTTGGGGTCGTGCAGCCAGGCGAGAATGGGGGCCGTCACGCCCGCGGCACGCAACTCAAGGGCTTCGGTGGTATCCGCGACGCCGAGCCAGTCGGCGCCTCCCTCGAGCGCGGCGCGTGCGGATGGGACCGCCCCGTGACCGTAGCCGTTCGCCTTGACGATCGCCATGCACGCAAGGTCCCCCGTTACGACCCGTAGTGCCAGCACGTTCGCGGAGATCACCCCAAGGTCAATGACGGCTTCGCGCATCAGGATTCCGCGATTACGTAGGCGATCGCAATGCCTGCGTCGTGCGCCATCGAGAGGTGGATCGCCCGAATGCCGCGCGCATCGGCGATTGCCCGAGTGGATGCCTGCAGATCGAACGAGGGGTTACCGAGAGCGTCGTTGACGACCAGCATGTCGTGCCACTTCACCCCGGTTGAGTCGCCGAGAGCCTTGATGAGAGCCTCCTTCGCGGCAAAGCGTCCGGCGAGGGAGCGCAGCGACATCGGCTGTCCATCCTTGAACTGTTCGCTCTCAGCGAACAAGCGTGAGCTGAGAGTGGGCGTCCGCTTCAACGCGCGCTCGAACCGCGCCAAATCCACCACGTCGACGCCGATCCCGACGATCACGGGCTACTCCACCGTGACGGACTTGGCGAGATTTCGGGGTTGGTCCACGTCGAGCCCCTTGGCTGCCGCGAGCTCCATGCTGAAGATGTGCAGCGGCACAACGGCCAAGAGTGGCTCGAACAGGCTGCCGGCGAGTGGGATCGGGATGACCTCATCCGCGAACGGGAGCACAGCGGCATCCCCCTTCTCGGCAATTGCAATCACCCGCGCACCGCGCGCTCGAATCTCTTGGATGTTCGAGACGACCTTTGGGTGCAGGGAGTTCGGGTCTCGCGGGCTCGGCACCACCACGATCACCACCTGCCCTGGCTCAATGAGGGCGATCGGTCCGTGCTTGAGCTCGCCTGCTGCGAACCCTTCCGCGTGGATGTACGCGAGCTCCTTGAGCTTCAACGCACCCTCGAGCGCGACCGGATACCCAACGTTGCGACCGAGAAAAAGCACCGATTGGGTGTCGGTCATCCACTGAGCGAGTTGGCTAATCTCGCCCTGCGAGACTCTGAGCACCTCGGCGATCTTGTCTGGGATGGCCTGCAGCTCGACGACATTCGCGCGGATGGCGTCGTCGGCTAGCGTGCCCCGGACGCGTGCGAGCTGCAGCCCGATCAGGTACAGCGCCGTCACCTGAGCGACAAACGCCTTGGTGGAGGCGACCGCCACCTCTGGGCCCGCGCGCGTGTACACGACCGCATGAGACTCGCGGGCGATCGTGGCACCCTGCGTGTTGCAGACCGACAGCACATGCGCTCCCGCGGCGATGGCGTGCTGCACTGCGACGAGCGTGTCCATCGTTTCGCCTGACTGGCTAATCGAAATGACGAGCGTCTTTGCGGTAAGGATCGGGTCTCGGTAGC
>CAZCOC010000086.1:0-6401 GCA_964500075.1 uncultured Salinibacterium sp. | reverse complement strand
AGACGTCAATACCAGCGTCCCGCGCAGCAGTGACAAGAGTTCGGATCTCGTCGTCGACAGAAGCCTTCTCCCTTCGCGACGGTCATCACAGTATTGACCGATTGCAGCTTGAGGGAGCGGAGCGGACTGTCGTTGATTCTCCATCAACAGCCCGTCTGGATGGGGTTACGGTGTGCTGGCACTAACCGGGCCGCGCCCAACTGCACAGTGGATGCGGTTCGCCCCGCCCGCTGATAGGGTTGCCAGTCTAGAGGTAGGACCGGTTGGACCAAGGGGAGCCGATCCGCAACGCGACGAACGCAATAGAGAGCCCCATGTGACCAAGACCAACTTCAACGAGATGTGCTGCATTCCTGCCACGACCGATGACACCAGTGGCGGGTCGCACGGCGAGGTCAGGAAACTGGCGGTGCTCACTTCGAGTAAAGCCTCAGAGCGGCGGCTGTGAATTGGCTGGCTACAGGGTCAGGATGTCCCACAGGCTCGACCCACAGCAGCCGGCCTACCCCGGCTCCCCGAGGCTGAGGGTCATTCAGCAAGATCGCATGAGCAACGGCGACCCCACCAACTCGCGGATCGTCCACCTGCCGACGCACTTCGGCACCCATGTTGACCTCCCCGACCATTTCGTCGAGGGCGGTGCGAACATGACCGCGTTCGACCTCGATGACTTCAGTTATGTAGCCGTCACGTTGGTAGACGTCCACGTTTCCCCCTCAAGCCTCATCACTGCCGAGTCCCTGTCAACGGTGGTCGGCGGGGCCGGGCCGACTTCCGATCTGGTCCTTCTTCGCTCGGGATTCGAGGCTCACCGGGGGGATCGCCACGCCTACGAGCACGATGGACCGGCGCTCAGCGCGGAGGTTGCCGAGTGGTTAGTCAGTGGCTTCCCGATGATGCGCGCAGTCGCGATCGACTGGCTCTCGCTGTGTTCTCCAACCCATTTCACCGAAGGGGCCGACGCTCACCGCACCCTCCTCGGCAGGGGCCATTCCGTTGTGTTCGAAGATGTTCGAATGTCAGCCCTCAACGGTCGACTGCCACAGCGCGTGTCAGCGTTCCCGCTTCTGGTTGAGGGGTTGGATGGCTCCCCCGTCACGATGATTGGGGAATTCGATGACTGATTGGACGATTGCCGCTGCAATGCTCAACTTCCCGAGCGTCGATAACGAAGGGCGCTCGCGACAGGATGCTTCTGGAGAGGTGTGGTTGTCGGACCTGCGCCAAGTCGCCGAAGCCGGTTTCTCCCACGTTGATCCGACGGACTCTTGGCTTCGTGTCGCGGATTTGGTGCCGGCCCGGCGGGCCGAGTTCGCATCGGCTGTCGCTGAAGCGGGGCTCCAGGCAATCACTTTGTCGACAGCGCGCAGGAGTGTCATCGATCCAGAAGCCGGAGACGAAAACCTTGCGTATTCGCACCGTGTTATCGAGGCGGCATCGGAGCTCGGGATGGCCACAGTGTCGTTCGGCTTGTTCCGGCCGTTCAATACTGCGCAACAGCAAGCGCTGTGGTTCTGGACGGCACAGGGTCCTGTTGATCATCCCGATCAATGGGATTCGGCCGTCCGCCGACTGACGGAGCTCGGCCGCCACGCCGCGGACGCGGGCATTGACATCTCCTTGGAGATGTACGAGGACACCTTTCTGGGTAGCGCCGATTCATCGATCCGCTTGGTTGAGGAAATCGGGCTCGACAACGTCGGACTCAACCCCGATCTCGGCAATCTGCTCCGCCTCCATCGACCGATCGAACACTGGCAACGAACAGCCGAAAAGGTGTTGCCCTATGCCAACTATTGGCACGTCAAGAACTACTCGCGAGTCGAGGATGCGAACTCAGGGGTGGTCTTCGCGGTGCCCACGAGTCTCGAACTCGGAACGATCAACTACCGATGGGCCGTCAACTTCGCTATCGATCACGGGTTCGAGGGAGCATTCTGCGTCGAGCACTACGGAGGCGACGGACTCAGCGTGAGTGCCAGTAACCGCGACTATCTGCGGCGAATCCTGAAGCAACCAATGAGAGAGGCAGAGTCTTGTGACCAGAGTCTTTGACCGCCCGGAGACATTCGCGCTCGACGCGCTCACGGGTTTCGGTGACCTGTATCGCGACCAGATCTCCGTGGTCCCTGGTGGAGTTGTCAGGGCTCATCCCGACGAGAGGCCGCGAGTCGCGATTGTGATCGGCGGAGGGTCGGGCCACTATCCGGCTTTTGGGGGACTGGTCGGACCTGGACTCGCCGACGGTGCTGTCTGCGGCGAGGTCTTCTCTTCGCCGTCGACGGCGCGAGTGCTGGATGTCGCGCGACGGGTGGAACGAGGTGCCGGCGTCCTTCTCGCAGTTGGGAATTACGCTGGCGATCGGATGAACTTCTCTGCCGCTGCGCAACAGCTGATCGCAGAGGGCATCGAGACACGCCTGCTGCTCGTCACCGACGATATTGCGAGCGGTGGCCCCGAGAACACCTCGGCGCGACGCGGAGTGGCAGGGGACCTCCTTGTCTTCAAGCTGCTCGCCGCGGCAGCGGAAGAAGGCCGAAGTCTGGATGCCATGGAGCAGCTCGGGAGCCGCGCCAACGAGGCGACGCGGTCCTTCGGGGTCGCCTTCGACGGCTGCACGCTTCCTGGCGCGGACGAAGCACTCTTCGCTGTGACGCCCGGGACTATGGGTGTGGGCCTTGGCATTCATGGCGAGGCTGGCGTCGGTGAGCAACCTCTCGAGGGAGCCACGGGCCTAGGTCGACTGCTTGTCGAGAGGATTATGCAGGAGCGTCCTCAGCAATCCGATGGCCGAGCCGCGGTAGTCCTGAACGGCTTGGGTTCGACCAAGTACGAAGAGCTCTTCATCCTCTGGAACTCGGTTGCCAAGCATCTACGCGCGTCCGGCATCGTCCCGATCGCGCCAGAGGCCGGGGAGTTCGTGACGAGTTTGGATATGGCGGGCTGCTCACTCTCCATTACTTGGCTAGATGATGAGTTGGAAAGACTCTGGGTCGCACCGTGCACGAGTGTGGCCTTCTCGCGGTCGAGGGGCCCCGCCGACTGGTCGTCCAGTCTTGTGCGCACCGAGGTGGCTGACCGAGCCCACGGTCCCTCGGCGCAGCCGTCTCGTAACGCAGCAGAGGTAGCCGCGAGGGGTCTGGGAGTCATCCTCGACCAACTGATCGATGCCGAGAGCGAGCTTGGAAGACTGGACGCTCAAGCTGGCGACGGCGACCACGGCGTTGGCATGGTTCGAGGGGCGCGAGCGGCACTCGACGCAGCGTTGGGGGCGGTGCGTCACGGCGCCGGCCTGGCCAGCACTCTTGATGCGGCAGGGCAGGCCTGGGCAGAACGTTCGGGCGGAACCTCGGGGATGCTGTGGGGCGAAGCCCTTCAGGCGGCTGCGAGAAAATTCTCCGACAAGACGAGTCCGTCAAGTCAGGTCGTCGTCGCGGCCGTCGGGTCGGGAGTTGATCGAATCATCGCGATCGGTGGGGCCAAAGTAGGTGACAAGACTCTTGTGGACGCTGCCATCCCGTTTCGAGATGAAGTCGCCGCGCAAGTGCGAAGCGGCGTAGATCTTGCTATTGCGTGGCGGAAGGCGTCGGCCGTTGCCACGAAAGCCGCCGAAAAGACCTCGGACTTGATGCCTACGTTAGGTCGCGCCAAAACCGCCGGGGCTCGGAATCTTGGAACTCCGGACCCTGGCGCGGTGTCGTTCGGATTGATCGTGCAGTCGGTGGCTGCACTGATTGAGGAGCAGCGAGAATGAACAGACGAACACCTGGCCTCCGCATCGTCATCGGCAGCGATGACGCCGGCTTCGAGTACAAGGAGCAGCTCCGCGCCGATCTCGAATCGAGCGACCTCGCATCGTTGGTCGCAGACGTCGGAGTCGGCCTATCGGACGACACTGCCTATCCCCTCGTCGCCCGTCGGGCCGCAGAACTCGTGGCCGCCGGGCGGGCCGACCGGGCACTCCTCATTTGCGGCACCGGACTCGGCATGGCCATTGCTGCCAATAAGGTGCGCGGCGTCCGGGCGGTTACGGCCCACGACAGTTATTCGGTCGAACGAAGCGTCCTCAGCAATAACAGCCAGATTCTGTGCTTAGGGCAGAGGGTTATCGGCCTTGAGCTGGCCCGTCGACTGGTCCTCGAGTGGCTGACATACCGGTTCGATTCATCTAGCGCGAGCGCAGCAAAGGTCGCGCTCATCGAACACCCCGAGGAGTAGTTGAATGCTTGAGACTCAACAGCCCGAGCCGGTGCGTTGGCTTCCGTTCGAGCGCATACGGACGATCGCCGTCATTGGGGCCGGATACATGGGCGGCGGTATTGCTCAGTCGTTGGCGGCGAGCGGCTATCAGGTGGTGATCGCGGACTCGACTCCCGAGGCTGGGAGAAAGGCTCTAGATCGGATCATCGCGGAGACGCGCCAGTTCGAAACCCTAGGCCTTTTGTCGCACGGATCGCTGGCTGCGGTTCAGAAGAATCTTCGTGCGGCGAGTTCCTTGGCCGAAGCCGTCGACGGCGTCGACTTCGTGGAGGAAGCCGTCTTCGAGGACCTCTCGGTCAAAGGCGCTGTGCTGTCGGAAATCGACTCGCAGGCGCGGCCTGATGCGATCATCGGCAGCAACACCTCAACGATCGCCGTTGGCGACCTGGCGTCGTCGGTGTCCCGCGCGGAGCGTTTCCTCACCGTGCATTGGAGCAATCCGGCTCCGTTCATCCCCGGCGTCGAGGTCGTCGTCGGCAGTCAGACCGACCTCGCGGTCGTTCCCCTCGTGAGAGAGATGCTGTCTGTTGCTGGGAAGGACTCGGCGGTCGTTGCCGACAAGCCAGGGTTTGTACTCAATCGACTCCAGTACGCACTTCTTCGCGAGGCGTGCCTTATCGTCGAAGAGGGTGTCACTACTATCAAGGACCTGGACACCATCGTGCGATCCACTTTCGGGTTTCGGCTTCCCTTTTTCGGACCCTTTGCGATCGCAGACATGGCGGGCCTGGACATATACGCAAGCGGTTTCAAGACGCTGGAGAGGGAGTTCGGGTCCCGCTTTAGCCCGCCCACGCTCATCGGCGCAGCAGTTGAATCCGGCATAACGGGCCTGAAGAGCGGCGAAGGCCTTACGGGCTCTTTCGACTCGAAGCGGGCGTCCGACTATGTGGAGTACCGGTCGGTCGCTTACGCAACGATGGCAAGAGTGCTGCAGGAACTGGGCAACCCCGATCGAGAGTAGATGCCGTCCCTAGTGGCGCAATTCGTATAGTGGAACGTCAAGGTCGAGGCCGTAGAGGTCGAGCGCTATCCTTCCGTGCTCAGCAGCAACAATGGCGCCGCGCTCGCCGTCACGATTGCGGATCGCCTCGAACATCTCGCGGTGCAGAGGTTGAGATCGTTCCTGCACAGAAGCCGTCAACGCGGAGTGCAATGTGAGGTGATTGAGATAAGTCTTGATCGACGAGAACATCAACTCGAGCACAGGATTATGGCCCGCGCTCGTGATGCGCTCGTGAAACGTGACGTCCCACTGCGCGCGCGCCGGTGCGGTCGGCGCGCCCTCGAACTGGACCAGCGCCTCCTCGATCGAGGCCAGGTCGGCAGCGCTCGCATTCTCGGCCGCGAGCTTTGCCGCCTCGATATCCAGCATGATCCGTGCCACGGCCACGTGCCGCGCCGTCGCGCCAGCCCGGCTAAATACGGTCTCGACGTGCGAAGGCACACTCGAGACGACCGAAGCAGTCACGAAGGCACCGAGTCCCGGGCGCACAACCACAAGCCCCCGAGCCTCAATTGTCCGAAGGGCTTCCCGGACCATCGTCCGCGACGTGGAGTACTCGACGGCAAGCGTTCTTTCAGAGGGCAGACGCGTTCCGGGGGGGAGTTCGCCGACAATGATCTGATCGGTCAGCACCGAGACCAGACGGGTTCCTGACGCAATCATTCGCGACCACTCTCGATTAAATCTCGCGCGACATGAAGCCTGTGACTTCGTAACCCGGTCGTTGTTTAGAGTTGAAACGCCGCTGTTGACGCTCGTAGAAACCTCGGCCAGTTTCGATCGAGCGGGTTCTCGTCAACGTTGTAACACTGACCCTCACCAAGAGATTAGCAGGGCCTGAAAAAGTTCTGCCGACTCGCTGAGGTGTGGTGGTGCCGAGGACAACCTGCATCTGTGCGGGGTGACGAGTGATCCACGCGGTGGCGATAGCAATCGGGGGTACGCCGTAGTGGGCTGCGAGTCGGTCGAGGATGCCGCCGCCATCCAGAGTCACGGATTGATCGAGCCCGTGCATGTTGGCCGCCACACCGTGGGCAACGATCAGCGCGTGGGTGATCGACAGTTGCAGTTGGTTGGCAGCGATTGGTTGGCTCACAGCAGTTTTCAGCAAATCGATCTGGCGTGGGGTGTGGTT